>JALUUH010000045.1 GCA_027021445.1 Gammaproteobacteria bacterium | reverse complement strand
TTGAATATCGCCATTCTATCTGAACTCTTGTCGATATTGAAAGAAATTCAAATAAGGTAAATTGTGATACTTTTGTGAACAATCCTTGCCTAATATACTGCTCTAGCAATACGAATGGGTGAAATTATGATCTCACTAATCACCGATGGAAAAAGCAGGGCTATCATGCTACATAATGCATCAACTCAAATACCTAACATAAACCCCAAAATGAATAAAAAAATACTCATTGTTGAAGACAATCCAGATATTGCCAATCTACTGGCTATGCACTTAAGTGATATGAATTGCGATGTTATACGTGAGAGTGATGGTATCGAGGGTCTTAAGACGGCATGTGATCAACCATTTGATCTCATCATTCTGGACTTAATGTTGCCCGGCATCGATGGCATTAAAATTTGTCAAAAACTACGCGAACAAGCTAACTTTACCCCCGTTTTAATGTTGACTGCGAAATCCTCAGAATTAGATAGGGTTTTAGGTTTGGAAGTTGGCGCAGATGATTATCTCACCAAGCCATTCAGTATTCGGGAACTCCTGGCCAGGGTTAACGCTATTTTTAGGCGCATTGATATATTAGGTCAAAACCAAAAAGAAACATCGGAGGTATTGCTATTTGGTGAATTAGAAATCGATACCGTCACTCGCAATGTAAAGGTTTATAAAAAATCCGTTGATTTAACCGCAAAGGAATTTGATTTATTACTACACTTTGCAGCACACCCAGGGCGAGTATATTCACGCACCCAGCTGTTAGATTCTGTATGGGGTTATGGGCACGAGGGTTATGAACATACCGTAAATTCCCACATGAACCGTCTACGCCGTAAAATAGAAAAAAACCCAGCGGAGCCTGAGTTTGTAATGACGGTATGGGGTGTGGGTTATAAATTTAATGAGAAATATAAATAACATGATCAAAACTGTTTATGCCAAGCTTGCCTTCACCTTTTTAAGTATTCTACTGCTTATTACTGCCGTTTTTATATATATTCTTGCCTATGCTTCGCCCGTTTTTTTGCAAGAACTAAATCAACGATTACACGCAGACCTTGCCCATAACCTGGTTAAGGAAACGGATTTATTCGCCGGTGAAAAAGTAAATGAAAAAGATTGGAATAAGGTTTTTATGGGCTTAATGTTAGTCAACCCAAGCATTGAAGTTTATTTAGTCGATACTCAGGGAAAAATCTTAAACTACTCTGCTCCTCCCGGTGCGGTGAAAAGAGATCAGATATCACTAAACCCTGTTAAGGGATTTATTGATAACTCTAAAAGCCTGCCGATCTTAGGTGATAATCCACGCGATGCCGCTGATCAAAAGAAAGTTTTTTCAGCCGCCGCTATATTTGAAAAAGATATTTTATCCGGGTATTTATATGTCGTACTCGGGGGTGAAGAATTTGATTCAGTTGTCAGTTTATTAAAAAATAGCTACATACTGCAATTCATTATCGGTCTAACAGTGAGTGCATTAGTGGGTAGTCTCTTCGCCGGACTACTTATATTCAATACAATCACTAAACGTATTCGTTTTTTGAGTCAACTCATGGAGCAATTTAAGCAAAGTGATTTTGCAAAACCGCTAAACCTTCCTGATAAATTCGATGGACGCTCCGTCGATGAAATTGATCAGCTGGGTACAACATTTAGAGAAATGTCCGAACGCATTATCGAACAAGTCAAACAATTGCAGCATACGGATGCCTCTCGACGTGAATTGATAGCCAATGTTTCACATGACTTACGTACCCCACTGGCTTCATTACAAGGTTATATCGAAACCTTACATACTAAATCCAATACTCTCAGCGAAGATGAAAAAAACCGATATCTCGATATTGCATTTAAACACAGCCAGCGCCTCGGTAAATTAATCAGCGAATTATTTGAGCTGGCCATGCTCGACACGCAAAGCACTAAGCTGCATTTTGAACCCTTCCCAATAGAAGAACTGATCCAAGACATCCGACAAAAATTTGAACTCGAAGCACAAAATAAAAATATTCGATTAATCACCCAAATCCCGCCTAAACTAAATTTTGTTTCTGCGGATATCGCAATGATAGAGCGAGTATTGGAAAACCTCATTGAAAATGCACTGCGTTATACACCAAGCAATGGAGAAATACGCTTATCACTCACTCAAAATACCCAGCAAATCACTGTATATGTAGAAGACAATGGACAAGGTATTCATGAATCCGATATACCTCATATATTCGAGCGCTTTTATCGTGTATCAAAACACCGGGAACAAGACCAACAGGGTACTGGCTTGGGCTTAGCTATAAGCAAAAGAATTTTACAACTACACAATAGTTTGATTAAGGTCACTAGCAAGGTAAATGAAGGCACTGTGTTTTCATTTCCACTGCCCATTGAACCCGGAAATTGAATCAACAGCGTCTCCTAAAATTCAACGCATCGCGATTTTTTGCGGAGCAAAACCTCATGGGTAGATAAGCCCAGCCCTTTCAAGGTGACGAATTAACCACTGGGTTCTTCTCCTCGAAGCAGCTTCGCTGTAGAAACATGCGGTTGATTTGAATATTTATTGCGTTTTCCCGGAGGTTTCTTTGGACCCCGTGCAGACTTTTTGAATTTTGATAATTTCACATTCGCTGCAAGTTGGAGCAAGATCTCAACTAGCTTCAGGATTGACATGGCATGAAAAACTGCCCACTCCTCCTCGGGCAACGCGATCATCATTCCGTCATAGGTTCGAGCAATGTTCCCTGCCAAATAGTAGCCAGATAATTCCTTTTCAATCGTTTCTTCTCCATGCTGAACGCGCAATGAGCTTCCCCCGAAATAGTTGACTCTAGGTTAAGGTACAATAGAGACCTGGAGGAACAAAATGAAACGAAATAGGCAAAGCCCGCAAAAAATTCGGTGTTGGCTCTACCGCATTAAGACGATGGTGTACCGAATATCAAAACGATAGCGAACAAGCTTTTCCTGGGAAAGGT
>JALUUH010000044.1 GCA_027021445.1 Gammaproteobacteria bacterium | reverse complement strand
ATTATCTTTTGAAATTTCTTGTAAGTGCTGAACGACGCTGTCAGCTTTTTCATCTTCGAGGATTTTTGACTGGAATAGCACATCTGTATTGCGCACATAGATAGGCCAAAATTGCATTTTCACTAATTTTTTATTTTTAAAATAGGCTTGAGCGACAACGCTAGAATCAACTTTTTGACTATAAGACCCAAATGCAAAGTTACCAAGGCTGTACATAATAATTCCGTCTTTGTAATGCTCAACAGCTTGTAAAATATGTGGATGATGACCCATAACGACTGAAGCTCCGGCATCAATAGCAGCCCGTCCAATAGATTTCTGATAATCACGCAATTCCGTCGTCGACTCCCTACCCCAGTGCATAGAAACTAACACTAGGTCGGATATTTTTTTAGCTGATTTGATATCTTCAACCACATGTTTTTGATTTCCGTAGGCGACACCAGGATGCTCATCCGTGACCCAAAATTGCGTGGGATAAGTTAATGAATACGCAAGAAACGCAACTTTATGCCCATCCACTTCCATTATTCGTGGCGTTCTCGCCTCTTTAACCGTTGTCCCTCCGCCGACATGGCGCATATCCTCTTTTTCCAAGGCTCGCATGGTTTGATACATACCTGCTACACCATAATCCAAAATGTGGTTATTTGCGATAGAAAAAATATCAAAACCGGCATACTTTAACGCTGCAGCAGATTTTTGGGGGGGGCTCATAAAATTATATGTCTTTTTCGGATCAGAAATCCCCCAGGTCGCCAATACGCCTTCTAAATTACCAAAGGCAATGGCAGAATCGAGTAACAAATGGCGTGTTTCTTCGAACGCATAGTTATAACCGTTTTTAACAAATATTTCTTCCGCGGTGCCTCCCAGCATAATGTCTCCGACCATGCTGATTTTGACATCTGCGTTAAGAATTTTATCTTTTGCTGCTTGAGTACTTATACGGTATTGGATTTTAGCAGAAATCTCCTCAGTAGGAACTTGTACACAGGAAGGCAATGCCACCAATGAGGCTAACAAAGCATACGATGTAAAATAAAATAAAAATCTCAGAATATTCATCTTGAAAAAAAATTTCATCCCCCTATTTTATTCATCGCTCAGAATAGCGCTATACCTAATCTATAACGACCAACTTCCTACAGAGTTTGAGCTTAATATATTCCAGATATGGAATCGAAAAAACGATGAATATCTTACGGTATAGAGGAACGAAAACTTAGGGATGAGGCAGAAGTTAAAATACCCGTAAAATGGGTATTTTAACTAAAACGTTCTTACTACATAACGGGTTCTGAGTCAGCACCCTCTTTCTCCGGCGGCATTAAATCTTGCTTAGTAACACCGAGTAGAAGCACCGAAGCAGTGGCAATGTAAATAGAAGAATAGGTTCCAACGACGACACCGATAATCAACGCGGTTGCAAAGCCATGAATTAATTCTCCACCAAATACAAAAAGTGCAATCAATACAATTAACGTCGTTAAAGAGGTCATTAAGGTTCGAGCTAAGGTTTGATTGACAGATCTGTCCATTATTTTTTCAGGTGTCCCTTTACGCATCTTACGGAAGTTTTCCCGTACTCGGTCAAAGACGACGATGGTATCATTGAGTGAGTAACCTATTACCGCAAGTATCGCGGCAAGTACCGTTAAATCAAACTCCAGCTGGAAAATAGAAAATATGCCCATCGTAAAGATGACATCATGAATCAATGCTGCAATAGCACCTGCTGCAAAACGTTTCTCGAATCGTATCCAGACATAAATCAGTATGCAGCCAAGCGCAACCAACATCGCCATTCCGCCTTTTTCAACCAGCTCATCACCAATTTGCGGCCCCACAAATTCAACACGTCTTAAATCCACACTTTCGCTAGAGGTAGTCTGTAAAATCTCTAACAACTTAGAACTCAGCTGCGCGTTACTCACGCCTTCTGCTTGCGGAGGTAAACGAACTAATATATCTTTTGAGGTTCCAAAATGCTGGACAACCACATCATCATAGCCCGCGTTGTTCAATACATTACGTATTTCTTCTGGATCCGCACTTTGCTGAAAACCAACCTCAACTAAGGTTCCCCCGGTAAAATCAATACCGAGGTTTAATCCGCGTACACCTATCGAAATCAGACAAACAAGCAATAGAAAACCTGAAATTCCTAATGCGATTTTGTTCAGTCGCATGAATTCTATTTTTGGTACGTTTTTCAATAATTGCATGATTGGATTCCGTTTAGAGAGAAAGTTTCTTAATTTTCTTACCGCCATACATCAAATTAACAATAGCGCGAGTTGCAAATATAGCAGTAAACATTGAAGTGATTATGCCAATAGAAAGGGTAATGGCAAAGCCTTTAATAGGCCCTGTGCCCACCGCAAACAACACAACTGAAGCAATCAACGTCGTTATATTTGCATCGGCGATGGTCGAAAACGCCTTACTATAACCTGCATCAATAGCACTTTGTGGACTCACTCCTGCCCGTAGTTCTTCACGTATGCGTTCAAATATCAATACATTCGCATCGACCGCCATACCCACAGTTAATACAATACCGGCAATACCGGGCAAGGTAAGCGTCGCTTGCAACATGGACAGAACAGCAATGATAAAAACTAAATTTAGTGTCAACGCAACATTTGCCACTAAACCAAAACCCCGATAAAACATCACCATAAAGACAAGAACTAAGGCAAAGCCAATAATAACGGATCTAAATCCTTGATCGATATTATCCTGCCCCAAACTCGGCCCTACCGTACGCTCTTCAACAATATCAATCGGTGCGGCAAGTGCTCCTGCGCGCAGTAACAAGGCTAAGTCTCGCGCTTCCCCCGTACTATCCAAACCCGTAATTTGGAACCGACTTCCTAGGCGTTCACGAATTCGCGCCACGTTAATCACTTCTTCAACCTTGCGCTTGGTTCTGACCACTTCACCATTTATGGTTCTTCTATCGGTCTTAGTTTCAATAAAAACCACTGACATCAATTTGCCAACATTATCTTTCGTCGCATTGGTAAATAATCTACCGCCCTTGCTATCAAGAGAAATATCGACCTTTGGCCCACCGGTCTGCGAATCTATGCCTGAAGATGCGTCAACGATATAATCACCGGTTAACATGACTTCGTTCATTAACAAGATGGGATCGCCATTGCGCTCACGATACAGCTTAGTGCCCGGAGGAACTCGACCTTTTATTGCCGTTGCAACACTATGCTCTTCGTCCACCATTCTAAATTCAAGCGTAGCAGTCGCACCGAGAATCTCTTTAGCGCGTGCCGTATCCTGGACACCGGGTAATTGCACCACAATTCGGTCAAGTCCTTGCTGTTGAATAACGGGTTCAGCAACACCGAGCTCGTTGACCCTATTTCTCAGCGTAGTTACATTTTGCTGTACAGCAAGTTTTTGCGTTTCAATAATTTCTCTGTGTGCCATAGCAGCAAGAAGATAAAAATATTTCTCATCTTCTTCATTACGGAGTTCTAATAACTGAAATTCTTTTTTGATTAAACGACGTGCATCTGTGCGAATTTGTTCTTTGCGAAACTTAAGACGGATAACACCCGTTCCGTCGAGCACATCCCCCTCTCGAGTAATCGCCAAATAGCGGATTTTGTCTTCTCTTAATAGCGTACGAAAATCACCTCTATATCTTTCCAATGCTTGGGTAACCGCCGCATCCATGTCCACTTGCATTAAAAAATGAACCCCACCACGCAAATCCAAACCAAGATACATCGGCAATGCCTGAATATCTCGCATCCATTGCGGTGTAGAAGGTGCGAGATTAAGCGCAACGACATAGTCATTACTCAATTTGTCCCGAATAATATCTTGCGCTTTTAACTGTACCTCAGTACCAGCAAAACGAATCATGATCTGAGCTTCGCCAAGAACAATACTTTTTGGAGTAATATCCTGTTGACTCAAACTATCCCTAATTTGGTCTACGGTCACGGTATCAAGCGCGGCCCCACGAGTCGCAGAAATTTGAATAGCAGGATCTTCGCCATATAAATTGGGTAATGCGTAAAGACCTCCTATAATAATAACAAGTACAAGCAGAAGGTATTTCCAAACAGGGTATTGATTAATCATTGGTCTCGCCAGGTTTTAGTAGGTGGCTTTCACTAACGTTTTAGCAACAGTGTTAGATACTAGATAGTGCCTTTAGGTAATAAAGTCGCAATAGACTGACGCTGAACTTTAACCTTCACATTGTCCGCAATTTCCATGGTCACGAAGTTATCATTCACATCGACAACTTTGCCTAATATGCCACCACTTGTGCTAACTTCATCACCCTTATTAACCGATTCAGTTAATTTTTTGTGCTCTTTGGCGCGCTTAATCTGAGGGCGCATCAATAAGAAATAAAAGATGATAAAAACGACGACCAACGGAATTAAACCCATAAAACTTTCAGCACCTGATGAACCCGCCGCACCTACCGCTGCCTCACCTTCTGCCATTGCATCTGATATGAAAAAACTCATGTATTTTCCTTTCTAATCGATTATTTTAGTCAAACTCTGTCCAATATTCACATATTGCATCCCGAACAACGTAACAGAACCCAGATTGCTAGAATTCCCAAGCTGTTATAATTCAGGGGCCGTATTATGCCATATCAGGCACCGCTTGCGAGCGCGCAGAATAAAATTCTTGTATGAATGCCTGGAATTCCCCCTCATTCAAGGCCGAGCGTATATTACGCATTAAATCCTGATAATAATAGAGATTGTGAATACTGTTTAAACGCGCACCCAATAATTCCTTGTTTTTGTCCAAAAAACGCAAATAGGATCGTGAATAGTTCTGACAGGTATAACATCCACATCGTTCATCCAGAGGACGAGTATCTTTTTCATACTGACTGTTTCTTATACGAATAACGCCTGCCGTGGTGAACAAATGACCATTGCGCGCATTCCTTGTCGGCATAACACAATCAAACATGTCGATACCACGCCGCACCGCTTCAATAATATCTTCAGGCTTACCAACCCCCATGAGATATCGGGGTTTGTGAGAGGGCATTGCGGAGGTAATATGATCAAGAACCCTTTTCATTTCATCCTTGCTTTCTCCTACCGAAAGACCACCCAAGGCATAACCGTCAAATCCAATTTCAAGCAAATGCTGTAACGAAACATCTCTCAGGTCGAGATACATTCCACCCTGCACTATTCCAAATAAGGCATTAGGATTCCCTTGATGGGCTTGTTTGCTGCGTTGCGCCCAACGCAAGGACAATTCCATCGACTCTCTGGCTTCGTTCTCAGTCGCGGGATAAGGCGTACATTCATCAAAAATCATCACAATATCAGAACCTAAATCGCGCTGTACTGCCATTGACTCTTCCGGCCCCATAAAAATTTTGGCGCCATTAATCGGGGATTTAAAATGCACACCTTGCTCAGTAATCGTGCGTAAAGCGCCCAAACTGAATACTTGAAAACCGCCTGAATCCGTTAATATCGGCTTATCCCAGTGCATAAAATCATGCAACGTACCGTGTGCGTTAATCACTTCAGTACCGGGCCTCAACATCAAATGGAAAGTGTTCCCGAGGACAATTTCTGCACCTAAGCCAACCAGCTCTTCTGGCGACATCGCTTTCACTGTGGCATAAGTACCCACCGGCATAAATGCAGGCGTTTCTACGGTGCCACGCGCAAACAACATTCGCCCACGACGAGATTTTTGTTCCGTATTTAAAAGTTCAAATTTCATTGGTTCTGCTGCCATCTATACCCATGCTAAATTTGATAATATTAACCCATTAAACTAGATTTACGAAGGAATGGGACGCTTAGCGGGAGCTGCTGACTCTACTAATCAACGATTGAATAAACCACACGAATATTTTATTATCAGTTATTAATTATTTTACCTGATCGATTAATACTGAGGTAATAAGTATCTTCACTAGTGTTGTCGCTTCCTATTATTTTTATTATCCCAAGCATTTTCGAAATTTGCTTCTCTTTAATTCCCTATTAAAACGCATCCTTTCATTTATTGAAACCAAATACCGGGTTGCTGCCATATGACTCAAGCCACTGAAAATCTCTACATCGCATTAATCAGTGTTCATGGTTTAATACGCGGGCATGCATTAGAACTCGGCGATGATGCCGATACCGGAGGACAAACGCTCTATGTCGTTGAACTAGCTCGCGCGTTGAGCAGTCAGTCGCAAATCGAACAAATTGATTTATTCACCCGTCGAATCATTGATCCGAGCATTTCAGATGACTACGCGCAGCGTGAAGAAACATTAACAGAAAAATCGCGGATTGTTCGCATAGAAGCAGGACCAGAAGCCTATCTTCCTAAGGAGGAACTCTGGGATCATCTCGATGCCTTCATTGACAATACCATGAATCATTTTGCTCGCTGCGACAAAGTCCCTGATATTTTGCACAGTCATTATGCCGATGCGGGCTACGTAGGTTCGCGGTTATCCAGTTTACTCGGCGTCCCATTAATCCACACCGGACATTCGTTAGGGCGAGTGAAGCGTCATCGTTTATTGGCCAGCGGGCTTTCCAGTAAGGAGGTTGAAGAGCGCTACAATATGTCTCGACGCATTGAAGCGGAGGAATTAACCCTCGCATCCGCGGAACGTGTAATCACCAGCACTTATCAAGAAATCGAAGATCAATACGGTTTATACGATCACTACCAGCCAGAACAAATGCGAGTTATTCCACCCGGCACCAACTTATTGCGCTTTACGCCTCCGCTTGGCAATGAACGCAGTGACCCTCTGAATATTAAACTGGAACACGCATTAAAAACCGTCAACAAACCTATTATTTTAGCCCTATCAAGACCAGATAAACGAAAAAATATCGTGGCATTAGTCGAGGCCTTTGGTCAATCAGCTACATTACAGGAACTCGCAAACCTCGTTATCATTGCCGGTAATCGTGATGACATCGACGAACTCGACGAAGGTGCTCAAGAAGTATTTCATGAATTATTAGTGGCTATAGACCGTCACGATCTTTATGGCAAAGTCTCAATGCCCAAACATCATCGCCATGATCAGGTATCACTTTTTTATCAAATCACCGCCGCTTCAGGAGGCATATTTGTAAACCCCGCGCTCACTGAACCATTTGGTCTCACACTCATAGAGGCCGCTGCTTCGGGCTTACCGATAGTAGCAACTGAAGACGGTGGACCCGCCGATATTATTGGCAACTGCAATAACGGTTTACTCATCGACCCACTCGATATTCAATCCATTACTCAAGCCCTGATTAAATTATTAAAAAATAAAACACTATGGCGGCAATACGCCAAAAATGGAATAAATGGTGTAAAAACCCATTATTCCTGGGATGCGCACGCAAAAAATTACCTAAGCCTGCTAACACCCATTGCTGCCCGCTCAGAATTACTCGAACGTAAACCATTACACCGTCGACCCGAAATTTATCGGGGACGAGCTATCATCAGTGACCTCGACCAGAACTTATTAGGGGATGCAAAGGCGCTCAAAAAATTGGTTGCTGTGTTACGCAAACATCGCAAGAGTACTAAATTTGGTATCGCAACAGGGAGACGTCTTGATTCCGCATTAAAAATAATGAAACAAAATGGAATACCCGAACCCGATATATTAATCACTAGTAGTGGAACTGAAATATATTACGCACCTAAACTCAATTCGGATATCAATTGGCGCAGACATATCGACCATCACTGGACACCTTATATTGTTAAGCAAACCTTAAAAGATTTACCGGGAATGAAACTCCAGCCTAAAACAGAGCAAAGTCGCTTCAAAATAAGTTATTACATTAATCCTGAGCTCGCCCCGCAGATTGAAGAAATAAGCAAACGTTTGCATCAAGAAGAACTCTCAGTAAATATTCAGTTTTCGTTTGGACAGTTTTTAGATATCACCCCCATTCGTGCTTCAAAGGGCATGGCATTGCGTTATGTAGCAGATCGCTGGCAAATTCCCTTAGAAAGAATATTTGTTGCAGGAGGATCAGGTTCTGATGAAGATATGATGCGCGGCAATACACTCGCAGCCGTGGTCGCCAACCGACATCACGAAGAATTATCCCAGCTTATGGATATCGAAAAAATTTATTTTGCGGAGCATGCTTTTGCTGAAGGTATATTAGAATCACTTGAATACTATGATTTTTTCAATACTTATAAGACCTATGGCCCGGTACCCGCTTAACATGAACAAATCTAATTCAGCAAAAAATCGATTACTATTATGTACCGATATGGACAGAACGATAATACCCAATGGCGCACAAACAGAAGCTAAATCGGCACGGATAAAATTCAGTCACTTTGTATCCTTACCTGAAATATCCCTAGCCTACGTCACCGGGCGTAATGCAGACCTCGTCAAACAAGCGATAAAGCTCTATAAGCTACCAATACCTGATTTTGCGATTACCGATGTTGGCACCCAAATTTACCGTATTATTGACAATCAATGGATACCAAGCACGGAATGGCAACAACAGATTGCCAGCGGCTGGCCAAATCAATACGACCCACAACTACACAAATTATTAGCTGAAGTGCCCAAGTTACAATTGCAAGAAAGCAGCAAACAAAGTACTTATAAACTGAGTTATTACGTCCCCATTCAGATAGACAAAAAAACCACCGCTGTAAACATTCAATCACGGTTAGAAAATCATAAGGTAAATGCAAGTTTAGTTTGGAGTATTGATGAACCCAAAGGAATAGGCCTATTAGACATCATTCCAAAAAATGCCACTAAGTTACATGCCATAGAGTTTATACAAATGAATTTAGGCTATGCGTTATCAGAGATAATATTTGCGGGCGACAGCGGAAATGATTTACCCGTGCTAACGAGTCCCATTAATTCGGTACTCGTTGCCAATGCAAGCACAGGCATTCGAGCCAAAGCGAAGAAAGATGCCAACAAAAAGGGTAATATACGGTCACTCTATTGTGCGACCGGAGAATACCTAAACACAAATGGAAACTACGCTGCAGGTGTACTCGAAGGAATATGGCATTTTTTACCGACTTTCAGAAAACATTTAGAGTAAGCGAAGTATTCTCTATAATATAAAGGAAAAATAATGTCCCGCAATAAGCCTCCCCTTATATTTGGCGAAGTTTTATTTGATTGCTTTCCTGGGGGGGAACGACGCTTAGGCGGCGCACCCTTTAATGTTGCATGGCATCTTCAAGCATTTGGTAAGCAACCCCGGTTTATATCGCGTATTGGAAACGATGAGCTAGGCTCGCAAATTATTCACGCGATGCAACAGTCCGAGATGGATCAACGCACAATACAAACAGATGATAAGCACCCCACCGGAACCGTGCAAATAGCCATCACGAATAACGAACCTAGTTATACGATCACACCTAATGTCGCCTATGATTTCATCGAACCCTATTCATTCGAAAAAAAATCTAATGCTGATAAGCCGGATCAAACAAGCTTGCTTTACCATGGCACTCTCGCATTACGGCATAAAGTTTCCCAAGAAACCCTGCGTGATATTGTAAAACAAATACAACCGTCAATCTTTTTAGACGTTAATCTACGTACTCCTTGGTGGAAACTCGACGATGTTATGTTCTATCTGAAACAAGCACGCTGGGCTAAGCTTAATCAGGAGGAACTCTATCTACTACAACAAAACAGCGGTGACTTAGCAACTACAATGACCCATCTTCAACAACACTGCGATTTGGAATTGTTAATCGTCACCCTTGGTTCAGAAGGCGCAATAACACGCAACAAAAGCGGAGGAATTCATAGAATTAAACCATCATCTGCAAGCAAGTTTGTAGATGCCGTGGGCGCTGGTGATGCATTCACCGCTGTATATTTACATGGACTATTATCTAACTGGCCAATATCGCTCATTCTGGAACGCGCACAACAATTTGCGGTTGAAATTGTCGGTATCCGAGGTGCGATCCCGCAACACAATAGTTTCTATTCAAAATTTAGCTAAATCGTCCAGCCGTTTATGCCCAAAGCAAAATTTGCGTTCACCCAAATTCAGTATACAATCTATACTTCATAAATAAAAAAATGACTCCTTTGAGAAAATTTGAACTCAAGCAAACTAAAAACCTTTCTCTTTTTTTTCATACTCTTAGCTCTTAATGCCTGTGCTGAAACTGAGCAACCTGGTTATGCGAACTCAACACTTATTGTTTTTGGCGACAGCCTGTCAGATATTGGTAATGCCAGAATTGCAACCTCAGGCATAATTCCTGATAAAAACTATTACAACGGCCGATTTTCCAATGGCCCTAACTATGTCGATCAACTCGCTGCCAATCTAAATATCACGATCAATGCATCACGCTCATTCGGTTCAAACTATGCTTTTGGTGGTGCTCGCAGCATTGAGGTCAATGCCCAGGTATCAAACTATAAAGAGAATGTAGAAAGCACAGCTAACCCAGAAGCGCTATACATTGTCTGGAGTGGCGGAAATGATTTAATTGAAATTCTGCAGAATGCAGATACAAGCAATACCATTGACACCGCTATCGCACATATAGAAGATGCTATTCGTAAATTATCCTTAATAGGTGCAACACGTATACTCGTACCCAACCAAGCCAATCTCGCTTATATACCAAGACTTGTTGAGCTTGAGAATACCTTCCCCGGAATTCAAACCACAGCGACCGAACTCACAAACCAATTTAACGCCGCCTTGAATGCTATGCTGGATAGATTGACCACTGAAGAAAGCATAATTACAATGCGCTTTGATACATTTTCTTTGTTTGCAGCGATCATCGCTAATCCTAGTCGTTATAATCTAAGCAATGTCACCGATCGATGTTATGTAAGAAGCAATTTATCATTAGAACTTAGCGGTGACGAGACCATCTGCGAAAACCCATCGGCTTATCTTTTTTGGGATGATTTACATCCTAGCAATACCACTCACGAACTCATTGCGAATGCGATAATACTTCTAGTGGGTCAGCAATGAAGTCCAATGCAATTAAAACCAGTCCTATTGAACGATTAAATATCATGCCTCGTTTTATTTTTTTTATCTCCATTATGTTTTTTTTCGGAGACATCCACGCTGAAATATTTACCATCACTGTATTAGAAAAAGGGACCGGCGATCCCGTTGCAGAGGCCACCGTTGTTATCAAGCAAACCAGCGAATACAACACAACCAATGAAAAAGGCATACTCGTCTTTGAAGAAGTCAGTTTTCCGTTCGATATTAAAGTACTTAACACCGGTTACGACACTCTTGAACAAACGGTAACAAACAAGCAACTCACGTTGTTTCTTGAACCACTGAGTTTCGATGGTGAATCTTTAGAAGTCATCGCAGAAAGAGTGAAAGAGAAAACATCGAAAATAGTACTTAACCAACAGGAGTTGCGCCGCGTACCCGGCACCCAAGGTGATCCAATTAAGATGATTGAAACTCTTCCCGGAGTCATTACCAACAGCACCGGCGGAGCAAGTGGAGGTAGCGATCCTAATGCGATATATGTGCGTGGCAGCAGCGGTGGAGAAAATAGTTTCTGGATAAACAATTTGCCTACCAGTTATCTTTACCATTTATGGGGAATTTCGATAGTCAACCCAAGCTTGGTAAAAGACTTTAATATTTTTCTAGGGGGTTTCCCGGTCAATTACGATGATGTATTAGGGGGCGTCATTGACATACGATTACGCAACCCAAAAACCGATCGCCTACATCAAACCTATCGCGTGGCACTTAACGAATCCGCTGCACTTATTGAAGGCCCGATCAATGAAAAACAGAGTTTTTATCTTGCCGGGAGAATTAGCTATATCGACAAGGTGTTAAATCCAGTCATCGATGATTTAATCACCTTAATGGGCAACGACGAAAATGGAGATGACATATCGATCATAACACTCCCCAAATATTGGGACGTGCAAGGAAATTGGCATTATGAGTTACCCAAAGGCAGCGCAGATTTATATTACTTCGGATCGGGTGATTCACTGGCGATAAACATTAAGCAGCTCGATACTTCTGACCCCGACTTTCTTGGAAGATTCAGTGTAAACTTTGGTTTTCACACCCTTGGGCTTAACCTACGCAACAGCCTTTCTAATTCACTCAACACGCAATTAACTTCTTCGTTAAAACGCACCTTTCAATTTCAATCCTTTGGTACCGACGATGATGGCAAGCCATTTGGTGTTGATGTCGTCATCAATGAAGGCTTGGTACACCCACAGGCGAACTGGAAACCGATAAAAAATCATGAATTCACGCTAGGGTCTCAGTTAAATTACGCGACATTACCTATAAAATTAAATATTAGCTCCTTGCCCACCGAAGAAAACTTCACGGGTCAAAATTTCACTAGCCTAGAAAAACGAAAAGTAGATGAAACCATTAATTTTGCCGCTGCATCACCCTATTTAAAATGGCGCTGGACTTGGAATAAATTCAACACCACACTCGGTGCCCGTTTTAGCAAAATCAGCGGAACGGGCGGCATAAATCTCAGTGCTTATACGCCCAGAGCCTCTATCGAATATCAAGCCAGCAAACGTTTACTCTTAACCACAAGTTGGGGACGCTATATTCAAATGCCAAATGGCGCTCAACTTTTACGAAATTATGGAAACCCTGCACTGCAATTCACGGAAGCGGAACACCGTATTGTCGGAATCCAATACCGCTTTAGTAAACTGTGGACGGCTCAATTAGAAGCCTATCAAAAACCCATGCAGAATTTAGTATTAACTCGGCCTCTCGAAGCCCCGCCAAATAACTACAGGAATGATGGTGAAGGCGAAGCCTATGGCACAGATCTATTAATCAAACGTGATTATGGTAATCGCAAAATGGGATGGTTTAGTTACTCCTACGCAAAAAGTTCACGCACCATGATTAATGGGCTGGGTAGAGATTTTTCTGGTGACCAACCACATACCCTCAGCATGGTTTGGAGCCAACCTTTTACCGGTGCTTGGAATAAATGGACTTGGGGTTTTAAGCTCCAAGCAAACTCAGGCCAACCTTATACCCCAGTCGTTGGACGAGTCGCAATGTGTGACGATGGCACGACGGTGCAAACCTGTGCCGATCAAGAAAATGTGAATGCCGACCCCAGCTTATCGTATTGGAATCCAATGTACGGGGAGCGCAATAGTCAGCGCCTACCCTTCGCCCATAAACTCGATATTCGAATCGATCGCCTCATTCGCTATAACACCTGGAAAATGACCCTATACCTCGACCTGCTCAATGTAACATTGCAAAAAAGTGGT
>JALUUH010000043.1 GCA_027021445.1 Gammaproteobacteria bacterium | reverse complement strand
GTTGCGAATCGTTGCAATAGCGGGCTATTCCGCCTCATCGCGCCTCGCGATTCACGCTTAAAAACGCACTCTTCACGCCGTCCAACTGAGGATTTTAGGTTCATCATCCATTAAATTTTTTATTTCTAAACCAATTACTTTTAACACCACCTAGCATCTTTGCCTGTCTTTATCTCACAATGGGAGGACATTTTAGCACGACCCCGGATACATACTGAGCCAACTCATTAATGGCTTGGTCTAGAGTGAGCCATGATGGTCAAATAGAGATAAACTTAACTCAAGTTGACGTTATTTGCCTGCATGCCTTACAATCTACAAACTATCTTGTAATTGATTTTTATAACCTGCTGTTATTGTTAATTATAGTTTTTGGCGTACACCTTGCTACTAAAGCAATTAAGCTCTAGTACGCTATAATGATATAGGCAACCAGGTGTTATTATGAAAAAAAGATTAACTAGTTTTATCGTGGGTTCAGGTGCGGCATTATCAATAATGCCAGGAACTATCTCACCACAAGAACGGTTGTATAAACCACCAGCGTCAGATAGTGATGCCTTAAGAGGGGACTGGGAAAAGATTGGTGGCGATATTAGAAAATCCATGGATCGGGTCGCTAATGAGTCGAAAAAATAAACCCTCTAGAATACCCAGTAATAAAACCGCTTCTAACCAAGACCCTTCTCTTAATTCACATACTGCTACTGTTCAGATTCAACACCAAGAGATGAGTGGGCCATTACCGCCTCCCTCTATGCTAAGCATTACGACCGAATAACTCCAGGATTAGCTGACAGAATTGTAAGAATGGCTGAAGAGGAAGCAGCTCACCGAAGAAAGGAAGAAAGCAGAGCCTTGGACGCAGATATTGAAAATTTAAAATCTACCAACCGCGAAACCATGGGAGGCCAGTTGTCCGCCTTGATTATTGCTGTAGTTACTGTTGTTGCAGGGTCTGTGACGGCTATAAACGGAGCTGAAATGGCCGGTGGTTTTATTGGTACTGGTGGTGTTGCTTCTTTAGTCGCTGTATTTATCTACGGAAGATCGATAAAGCATAAATAGTTATGTGCTCAATCCTTTAACTCCTACTTTATTTTCAGCCAAGCGTCGTACCACTTTCGACGCACTTTGGCTTTTTTTTCACCGAAGTTAGGTCGTCGTCTACTGAACCGATAAGTTTATCAGACAAAAGCATAATTTCTTCTTAGAAAATAGGCAGATAAATAGCTTTCAGACTGTTCCCTGAGTAAAATTAACATCAATTTCTACCCACAGACCTTTATCATTCATTCGTTTTTTAAGTTCTGCAAAGTGCTCTTGTTTAAATTCTTCGAGGCGATCACCGAGTTGCGCGACCATTCCGCGAAAACCGGCATTCCATACGAGTTCCCACCACTGTTCTAGATCGACATAGTAACCAAGAGATTGGCGGTGAATTTCGATTTGTTTCAAACCTGCGTTATTGAATAATTCATGTAATTGCCCTGGTTCGGCCATGCGTTTCCAGCCAATCGGGTTTTCAGGTATATCGACACCATAGCTATGTAATTGCTCAAATAAAATATCGGTTTGTGGTATGAATGAGTTATTACAAAAACCGCTAATTATCACGCGGCCTTCAGGTTTAACCTTGCTCGCGATGTGCGTAAGCAAGCTCACCATGTCTTCAACGAAAAAAACCCCAAATGAACAAGTCGCGATATCAAATTGGCCTTCACTAAAGGGCATAGCGGTCATATCATGGACTTGATAATCAATATTATGGAGGTTTTTTTGTTCAGCTGATTGGCGTGCCTGATCTAACATCGCCGAAGAAAAATCCACAGCGGTGACTTTTCCCTTGAGCAATTTTTTGGCCAGGGGAATAGCGGTTGCACCGGTGCCGCTCGCTACATCTAAGATGTGCTCGTTACCTTGTAGGTTGAGGGAGTTGGCTATGTATTCGCCAGCAGCGTGGAAAAATTTTGCGCCACCTTTTCCATAGTTATCTGCAACTGCTTCAAAAGTCCTACGGATGTTGTCTTTGGTGATTTGCTCTGAGTTATCGTTGCTCATAATGTGTTTGGCCTAATTTAATGTCCATAAACGCGAATGTGATGCCGTTTTAGCAACGGCAATTTTTTCTAATAGTTCGCCGTCTATATTCATCACTGCTATTGTACCTTCGCTTGCGTTTGATGAAAACATAAGTTGAGTTTCGCTGTTCTTAGTCACAAAATCAAGCGTGCCTACGCTTGCACCTAGACGTGTTTCACTAATGAGTTTTAACGTGGGGAGCGCAGTCATGTCAAAAACTAATAGTGCATCTGTTTTTAAGTGGGCTTTTTGTTCATCGCTACCTGAACTCGAAGTGGTTAAATACAAGCGAGTTCCTTCCGGGTTGAAAAAATATTTGCTGATATAAATATCTTTCAAATCTATGGAGTTCTTAATTTGCGTATCCGTTACATCAATGACCGATAGTTTGGCGATGACATGCTCCGCATCAGATTTTCTATCGGCTCCGCGTCCCAATACGAAATGACCACAAGGTGATGCAAACAGATTGCTATGCCCCTTAAATTCAAAGCGATTTTCAATATTGCAGTTTATGGGGTCAATAACCACAACTGTACCGTAGCCATTATTAAGATTATAAATTTTACCTGAAACACTTGAAAACACCAAGCCATGCGGGAAGGCATTATTAGGGCTTGCGCCTGCTGATTTGTCTTCCTCTTTGTCCGGTTCGCATAGATTAATGGTGGCGATTACCGATAAATAATTTTCTGCATCATCGGGATTATTTCCAATAACAGAAACTGTGCCGTCTTTAAGGTTACTGATGTAGGCTTGGCTAGGTGTGTTTGCATGGTTTGTAGATGGATACGAAAAAGTGGCTTGGTGATGGCCACGGCCGACACAGATCGTTTTTAGATGGCTTGCGTTTGTCGAGGTCGTATCTTCAACAACTGTTACCGACGAGCCTTTATCTCCACAGTTTAACTGATCATTGCCTGTTGCTTTATCACCATCATTCATTAACCAATCACGATTACTGTTTGGGTCTGAATAGATATGTGCGGCAAAAGCATCTTCAGGAAAATAGGGCTTAATAAGGATTTCGTTCGACTCAGGGTCAAGTAAAATGACTTTATTTTCTTTGCTCAATCCGACAAAAACGGGCTTACGCTCGATTGCTAAGTCAGTTGCAGCTAAGGTTTCAATGGCGGTTGTTGTTGTTTCCCCATTATCACGTTTGATGACGGTAATGGCGCCCGTTTTTCGATCGCCTGAATAATATGCAATTGAGAAATTGATTGATTGATGTGTCGTTGTCACGTATTTACACCTGCTTGGTAGTGGTCGTTGTGGTATAGGGCGTATTTTAGCAAAAAGGCTTCGCCAGCGCAGCCATATTAATGGACGACAGGCCTTAGTAATTTAGCAGCTGTTCCCGCTAAGTGCGGAATGGGTCACTGTTTTTTCGTTTCATGGGCCATCCCTGCCTGTCCCGCGTCCATCCATGGCGTTAGTCACTGCAAAACAGCGCCCCATTCCTTCGTGAATCTAGTTAGCGGGAGCTACTGGTAATTTAGAAGTCTGGTCCATGATATAGGAGATTTTAATAAATTTCATTGGTTGAAATAAGGTATTATTGATAACTTTTAAGAGTGTGCACTATTTTGTGTCTATGAAATTCTACAGATACAAAAAAATGAAGTAGCATTGATTTATGCTTGTCTTTTATAGAACGAATGTCTCTAGCAATGATTTATAGGAAAATATTATTTTGATTACGCGGCTTGTTTACGCTGTTCTTGCACTAATAATGATGATTAGCGTCTTAGTGATTACTATACCCTATTCAGCAAAATGGGCTGTTGTTACTTGGTTGGAAGGTCAAGGGATAAAAGCTCAGGTCGAAGCGATTGATATTGATTTCCGTGACGCCATCATCGATATTTACCACGCAAGGGGAACTCATGCTAATGGAAAAGGCTTTGTACTTGAGTATTTTCATTTCGATTTTAGTCTATCCGAATTATGGGATAAAAAATTGCGTGTCGAAAATATTCGTATGAGCGGATTGCAATTCGATGTTGAACAGGATCACACCGGAGTGACCCATATAGCGGGACTCCCTATAGCAGAACCTGGTATTTCGAAGAACGTGGATATTATGGATCAGGCTAATAAAAAATCTTCGACTGCATGGGACATTGAGTTGCACGAAGTGAGTCTAGCAGATATACAAATTTGTACTTCAATATTAAAAAATGAAATAGATGAGCAGCAACATTTATGTATTCAATTGAAAAAATTTGATTGGTTGGGCAGGTTTTTGTTGAATTCTGGAGCGGCTACATCGTTAGAAACTCGTAGTGATTTGAAACTCAGTGGCCTAGCTATTGTAGATAGAAAAAAGGGTCAAACGCTATTATCTAGCGCAGAACTTAATATAGATAAAATACAAATTAATGCATTGAAAAATGTGAAAATTGGTCGCGTAGAGTTTCAGGGGTTTTATTTTTTTCCGGATATTGAAATAGATAAAAACAAAAAACAAGTTGGTAGAATAGACTATCTTGCAATCGATCATTTAACGATGACGGATTTAAAATTACTGGAATTAACAAAAGTTGAATTGTCTGGCCTTGCTCTGAATATGTTGCGCAATACAAATGAGCAATGGGATGTAGTCCAAAATATCGCCGAATATTTTCCTTCTCCTCAAGTAAGTAATGCGCAAGAATCACTCGCAGAAAAAAACGAGGAACTCGATAGTGCAAAAGTCGAAATGAGGATTGTCGAGCTTGAAATTAAAAACTCACATGCTTTGCAATTAATCGATAATAGCTTATCGCCACCTTTTGATTTGACGGCACGTATAAAGTCACTACAGATAATGAATCTAGACTCGCAAAAAGAAAACCAGAAAAGTGAAATCCATGCGAATTTAATGTTTGGTAAGTATGGTGAGGCTAAGTTAGCTGGTTATATTCTGCCGTTTTCTGAATTAGTGAATTTTGAACTGTCTGGTAAACTGATGAATATCGACCTTAGGCCGTATAGTACGTTCTTAGGCAGTTTAAATCACCGCATCAATAGTGGACAACTCGATGCGGATATTAAATTGATATCTAAAAACAGCAAGCTTGATAGTGTACTGAGTCTTGATCTTCAGCGCTTTGACTTGAATCGCATTGATAAAAGCGGTGACTCTGCAGCTGTGCAGATAATGGGTTTACCACTCAGCAGTGCGCTTAATTTATTAAAAAACCGTGATGATAGTATTCATTTGAAACTGCCGGTAACAGGTGATATCACAAGCCCAAAATTTGATTTGTCAGATGTTATTTTTCAAGCAGTTCTAAAAGCTACAAAGGTCGCAGTGATAAACTATTATACACCGTTTGGTTTAGTCACTGCGGCCCAAGGCGTGTATGATTTTGCGACTGCTTTACGCTTTAAACCTATTGAATTTAGCCCTGCATCCGCAGAGATTCAGCAATATGAAAAACTTGATCGTTTATTAGAACTATTTCTTGATCGCCCCAAATTGAAAGTTAGTCTTTGCGGTTTTGCAAATAGAGATGATTTTATCGTATTAATTCCAGAGGCGAGCGCGCAAAAAAATATTGATGCTCGCTCTTTAACCAGGCTAGTGAGCTTAGCTGCGAGTAGGGGAGAGGCGACAAAAGCTTATTTAGTGCGCAAAGGATTAAAGCCAGGGCGAATTATATTATGCCAACCAACATACGACGATGATGCAATACAAGGCGTAGCAATAAGTATTTGAATTTTTCGTCAGCTTCAGCCATATTAATGGACGACAAGCTTCTAGGTCTCAAAATGGTTTGCCCTCGCTACGCTCACTGTTCTCGGACAGGTTCCTAGGCTTAATGACAGGTTTAACTTTTTTAATTCCAAAGCGGGTTTTAATCTTGCTCATCAGGCTTTCGCCATCTGCGGCATCTTCATATTTTAAGTAAAGCGCAATGTCTTTTTTGGCATTATGCATGATGGATTCACGATCAAGGCCATCGAGTATCTCTTTAACGACAGTCTTAGGGCCTTTTTCTCCCCATGATTTACCTTGAATCAAATAAACCTTAGCGGCTTGGCCAACGACAAAAGTACAATAGTAAGCAATAGCGCCTTGGCCTACGGCGGTGACAACGGTTGAAGCCCCCGCGCTACTAATCTTTAACATTGAGGACGCAATGTTCACCGCCCATACGGTGCCGATTAATGCCAGCATTTGTGAGCCAATGGCTTTCACCAATGCGCGGGCTTCACTTTTATTGAGTGCCAAGCCGTAAACGCGACTTAAGTGTATGACCATTGTTCCATCCAATAAAGCGGCGGCAATGAGATCGGTGATGGGAACAGGATTTACTGCGACCGCAGAACCCTTGGTTAATGAGTAGTTTTTTACAATCTTGTCGGCATGATCTTGTCGTGTATCTAATATTTTTTCACAGACTTGATCGGTTAATACACCGGCAAATAAACTTGCGTTGAGTGCTGCTAATGTATGGCCTTCTGCATTTAGGATTGCGGTCAGTCGCTCTTTAAGTGCGTAGATGTCGGGTTCAATGATGCGAATGCCTTTTTTTTCTACGCCCTTATCATCGAGTAAAATAGTTTTTTGTTCTCTGGTTTTTGAGCAAGCCATAATGATATTTCGTGGATCAATAAAATCCTGAATGTGGGTTTGTAATGATTGTTTAATTTGAGTTTGCTCGGCTGGTGGGTAGCGATCTGATTTATTAAAAACAATAATAACGGGGCGCTGATGCTGGGCAATTAATCTTAGGGCTTGTTTTTCAATATAGGTGAAATCACCATCAACAACGAAGAGTACAACATCGCTACGAGTGGCGGCGTCGTAGGCGAGTTTTTCGCGGTCTTCACCCTCTACTTCATTGATGCCGGGAGTATCGATGAGTTGCACGCTATCTGCGTTAAATGTCGGCCAGGTTTCCATCGCGATGCTTTTTGTTTCGCCGTGCAGGGGGCTGGTGGTAAAATGTTTGTGACCCAATAAGGCATTTAGCAAGGACGATTTACCCACGCTGACACGACCGATCGTGGTGATATAGATTTTCCCTTGTTTTAACTTGCGCAACATGGACTCAAGTTGCAGATAGTTTTCTGTTAGATCATAACGAATATTCTTAGGGACGTGCTTGTCACTCACTAAAGCCTGCAAACTTTGCTTCGCAAGGTCTATATGTGATTTTCCACTAAGCTTCGTTGCGTTGCAGCTTTTTGAAGTTTTTTCTCGCTTTAAGCGCAGTTTTGATGAAACCCTTTGTGCGTGATTCCAAATCTTCACTTAATGTCTCCTGAAATACTTTAGCGGCTACTGCCGGTGGAACATCACCACGGCTTTCATGGGTTCGAATAATCGATTTACCAAGGGTGTCGAAAATTAAACCATAGGCGACGGCGTGGATAAGCCCACCCGTAACAGTACCTATGCCTGGAAATGCTTTAAAGACGTTGCCAATCACTGCTAAGATGATCGGAAATTTTTTCCCTACGTGGCTTTGTATGAGCTTTAAAAATTTATCGATATCAAAATCACGTGCTGGAACTTCATAGATGTCGCATAGCGCTTTCACCATGCTTGTGCCTAAATAAGCTTGCACAATAATATCGGTGCCGGGGCTCACGGCTGCTACGGCGCCAATAAGTGCTTTTCTCGTATATTGGCGTACTACTTCTTCTGCTTGTTGTTTTTTGTGCGCGCTCTCAGCGCGATCTAAATAACTTTCGGCGAGTACAAAAACTGAGGCATCACGTAAATTTTCTAAGCTTGATGCGCTGTTGTCGATGGTCATTTGCACGGCTTTGGTTAAAGCGCTTACTTGTGGCGGGGTATTCAAGGTCACCGATTCTTCACGACCATCGGACAAAATGCGAATAGCGGTTTCTCTGCGACTTGTCTGTATGCTGACAATCTCTTTCACTTTTTCGCTGCTTAACCGTTCACGAATTTTGCGCTTTATCTTTTGCAGCTCGATATCATTGTAATGGTCGCTTTTATTCAGCGCTAAAATGGTAGGTTTATTGAGTGCAAGTAAGGCATTTACTTCCTGAAATTGGTTACGGTTTAAATCGCCGTCACATACATAAATGACGATATGTGCACGAGTTGCTTCATCTTGTCCAAGATCTTTACTGAGAAATTTATTTGCCTGGGCGCTGCCTGGAACGTCTGAAATAATGAGTTGATCATTTGCGCTGCTTTTCCATACATAATGTTTGATTTCGGTGGTTGACCCGCCGATGGCACTAATAATCGGCTTAGCATCGGGTAACATGGCTGAAATGATCGAGCTTTTACCCATGTTCACCTCACCAAAGAAACTGATATAAAGCTTTCCTTCAGCACGCCGATTTTTTAAGTCTTCAATAATGTCTTCAACCGCTTCAATGTCGACGCCTGCTGCAGAGGCTTTTTGCATGCGTTTGCTTAAGGCTTCTTCTGGATCAAGGTCTGACGCGGGATCTGTTTTTTTAGATTTTGCTTTGCGCGGATAAAACAGGCGCATAATAATCCAGGTACATAAAAGCCCTAATATACCAAAGACAAGGAAAATAGTGGTCATTACCCAGCTTGGAAGCGCTTGCAGCTGTTGCCAGGTTGAGAGGGCTGATTCGGTAATGAATAACAGTGAAGCCGAGGCGATGAGGAACAAAAACGCAAATCCGAAGCCGACTAATAGGCGTAGTTTTTGGTTAATAACAGCTCTCCCGGTCATCCTGTGATTAGAGCCGGATACCATAACGTTATAGCGATTTTATGTCTAGTGGCTAGGAGGCTGTCCGAGAACAGGCTGACCTACTGCGATCAATCCATTTTGGCCAGATTTTCCGATTAAATTCGTTAAATATGCTCAATATTTGCCCCATTTAGCGAAAAATCTACGCTAAATCCGGCTTGCTCTTTTGACCATGGATGGTCTTATGCAGCGAAGCACAGGGATGTGTGCGAGAGCGTGCGTGACGATCGCTCTTGCACATCTCTGTGCTTTTAGCTGAGGTTTATGTTTTTAACTATCTGAATATATGGTGTTTTTTGTAGGTGAGTGTTTGCTTGCGTTGTGGTTTTTACTATTATTGCTTGCTAATGACATTAAATCCAACGTCTCACTTTAGACTGATAAGCTCGGAAATCGGTGGGAAATTTTTTTTCTAAAATCTGTTCTTCGGGTAGTATTTGAAATTTTGTGATCGACCAGGCAAAAACCGCCAGCCAGATTAATGAAGATAGTGCGCCAAGATATATAATCCAGCCGAGGAGTATTAAGAAAAAACCAACATACATGGGATTTCTAGAATAGGCGTAAATACCGTGCATGACCAGCGTTGTCGTGTGTTCTGGATGCAGAGGATTAACCGTGGTGGAGGCTTTCTTAAAGGTCATTCCGGCGATTAATATAACCCCAATTCCTAGTGAAATAGAAATAATCGCAGTAGGCAGTAACCAAGAATATTCGATGCGCCCATAGCGAATAACGGAGTTTGTAAAATACACGGCAATTGCAATCAATATTACTTGTATAACGGGTGGAAATTTAGCTTGTGCGGACATGTTCTTCCTATTGGGTTAATATATACCCGTAGCGATTGAGGTTTAGATGTTATTGCTCGTCCTCTTCATTTTGTGGCCATGTTTTCCAGACGGCCATTTTTCAATTATTTAATAGTACAATTTAAATTCATTAAATATGCTCAATATTCGCCTCATTTGATCGAAAAATCTACGTTAATCAGGCCTGCTCTTTTGACCATGGATGGTCTTATGCAGCGAAGCACAGGGATGTGTGCGAAAGCGTGCGTGACGATCGCTGTGCTCGGACAAGCTCCTAGCAAGTTTATGCAGTAAAGACAGGATTTTCTCTGCCTTTACTGCTTACCTTAAGCTTAGATTTTCGCAGCAATACGAGTTAGTTTTCCGAATCGGCGAGTAGAGAACTGCCATTGTCTTGAGTCTCTGTAAATTGGTTGCTATAGATGAAGAGTGCTCTACGATTGATTTCCCAGGCGCGCTCACTGCTTTCGTTTAATTTAGGTTTCTCTTCGCCATAACTTGTAATGCTAATCTGGTTGCTGCGAACACCTTGCCCGATAAGTACACTTTTAATCGCATTTGCGCGTTTTATTCCCAGTATTTTGTTGTAAGCAAGTGAACCTCGTTCATCGGTATGACCTTCTATTCTGACCTTATAATCCGGGTTATCAGAGAGGAATTTAGCGTGTTTGCCAATGATTTCGTGATCTTCTTGCTTGAGCAAGCTGGAATCGAAATCGAATAATACCGTTGTGGTTCTGGCAGGTGTGGGAGGTTTTGCTTTGATTTTTATCACTTCTGCCGGCTGTTCTTCTTTAACTGCGATAATTGGTTGCTTTACGACCTCTGCCTCAACGGGTTCTGGCGTTGCGACTTTATTTATGGGCTTGTTTGCAGCGCATCCGGCAAATATTAACAGAGAAAGAGGTATTAGCGTTAACAGTTTTAATTTCATAATATGTAGATCCTTTGAGTTAATAAAATAGTAAACAAGTTTGCACAAACTTGTTTTATCGGTGTTGTCCTGAAATGACGACGATTTGAGCAAAAAAATTTGCAATAATCTTGCGAGTAATGGTATCTCTGTACTGTGAAAAAAGAGTAAAAAGTGAACCCAGATAACAGCTTGCGGTTTATAGCTAGAGAAATGAAACCATTGTTAAAATTATTGACGCAAGATGTACTAACCTAAATAGCAAAACTTGTACCTTAGGAATGGGTATATACCGCATTTGATCGAAAAATCTACGCAAACCAGGCTTGCTCTTTTGGCCATGGATGGTCTTATGCGGCGGCCAGGGATGTGCGAGCGTGCGTGACGATCGCTGTTCTTGGACAGGCGTTGATAATTTTCTAACGGTATTAATAAGTGACCTGAATTCAGGTGATAGGAGAACAGAGTGATAGTTGAAAAAAATAAGGTCGTGAAATTTCATTATCGACTGAGTGAGCCAGGTTCGGATGTATTTGAGAGCTCATATGATGCTGATCCAATGCTTTATTTGCATGGGCATAATAATATGATGGTAGGTGTTGAAAACTCAATTGATGGAAAGCAAGCGGGGGATACTTTCTCTGTTACCTTAGCGCCTGAAGAAACCTATGGCCTGGTCGTAGAAGATGCCAAGCAACGTATATCAATAAAACATGTGATTAAAAAGTCGAAAGCCAAAATAAAATATAAGCCAGGAATGCTGATTCAGGTTAATACTTCGGATGGACCAAGAGATGTGGTGGTCATTAAAGCGGGCCTAAAAACCTTAGATGTGGATACTAATCACCCGTTAGCTGGAAAAACCCTGTGTTTTGAGGTGAAAATTATAGATGTGCGAGATGCGCTACCGGAAGAAATCTCCCATGGACATGTGCATGGTGAAGGTGGGCATCAGCATTAGCTTTTCCCTTTAGCTGTCCTATTTCTCATACTTTATGCATTAGGTCTTTCGATATTATAGGATCAGAGTAAGCTTGACTCCCTGCTACTACCGAACACCCACCAGTATCATCAATTGATATCGATCCATGACAAGTTGTTGTGTAGCGATGGCTGTTTTTCCGGTAACGATATCGGTAATGGTTTTTCTGAGCCCGAGCAAGCGCAGGTGTTTTGCGGAGATGACTTGCTCATGTTCTGAGAAGTTAGCTAAGACTAAAACACTTTGCTCATCATGATGGCGAAAGTAACTGAGCACATGTTGATTATCGGTGGTGACTATTTCGGTTTCTGCGCGGGAGAATGCGAGGTTTTGTTGTCGAATTTGTGAGAGTTTTAGAATGTGTGAATATATTTCGCTGACCAGGCTTGTTTTATCAAAACGTTGCTCAGCTGTTTTCCAGTCGAAAGTAGGGCGGTGAACCCAACGGCTATCGCCAGTTTTTTCGGGGTCTTCTTCATAACTATAGTCATTGAGCATTCCGAGTTCATCACCAAGGTAGATTAGAGGGATGCCACCAATCGTAAAACAAACACCGTAGAGTAAAATGATGCGTTGCATGGACAGTTGTATTTCATGTTCTTTTTGGGTGGCAAGCGATTTTTCTAAACCGCAGAGTGATGCGGTGGTTCCTGAAACACGTGAATCTCCCGAAAGTGGGTCTTCTTGAAAGGGTAGGCCTTTGGAATAACTCCCCGGAAAGCGGCCTACAAAAAAATCGGTTAAAAAACGTCGGTGATCTATGTGATTAATGCCTAAATCTTTGGCGTCATCATTAGAAAAAACCCAGCCGATGTCATCATGACAGCGTACATAGTTCACCCAGCCGCAACCGTGTGGTATGGTAAATCTTTTTTCAAGAGCCGTTCTGAGTAACAAGGTGTCTTGGGTTGCTAAGGAATTCCACAATAAGGCCATGAGTTGTGGGTTGTATGATAGCTGGCATTCTTCAGTACTGATATATTTATTGACTTCGTCAGGATGTACGATGGCTTCGGATTTAAACGCCATAGCGGGTGCTACGATTTGCACGAGTGCATTAAAAGCCTGAATGATCGTATGTGCCTCGGGTTGGTTTTGACAATCGGTACCCATTCGTTTCCATAAAAAGGCAACGGCATCAAGACGCAAAATTTCTACCCCTTGGTTGGCGAGAAAAAGCATTTCCGCAGCCATTGCGTTAAACACGGCAGGGTTTTCGTAGTTAAGATCCCATTGGAAATTATAAAAGGTCGTCCATACCCATTTACGAATTTTACTGCGATAAGTGAAGCAGCCGGGGTGTTCGTCAGGGAAAACTGGGACAATTGTTTTTTCGTATTCGTCGGGAATGTCACGATTCGGAAACATTCGGTAATAGGCTTGGTACTCTGGGTTACCGGCTAATGCTTTTATGGCCCACTCATGTTCGTCCGAGGTGTGATTGAAAACAAAATCGAGTGCGAGACTAATACCATGATTGCGAAACTCTTGGGTGAGTGCGGCAAGATCCTGCATGCTGCCAAGATCCGATTCAACTTCACGATAACTGTTTATTGCATATCCGCCGTCGTCATCGCCCTCAGGTGTTTTGAACAGAGGCATTAAATGGATATAGCTAATGCCGAGTTCTTTGAGATAAGGAATGCGTTTAAACATTCCTTTGAGGTCTTTTGAAAAAAGATCAACATAGGCCATTGCTCCAATCATGCGATGAGATTGATACCATTGTGGATCAGCTAGGCGTACTGCATCGAGGGCTTTTAATTCATCGCTACGTTCTAACCAGGCATGGGTGACGGTTTCTAATATCGATTGCATGTGGTAGTGAAAATCGTATTGGCCGCCATAAAGCTGGTGTAATAATTCAAATAATCGAGGAAAATGTTTGTGTAGACACTGTTCAAAACAGTGCCAATCAGTTTGATTGTCGAGCTTGCTTAATACCATCTCCTCAAGATGTGGCAGGATGCGATTAAGTGTTAT
>JALUUH010000042.1 GCA_027021445.1 Gammaproteobacteria bacterium | reverse complement strand
ATCATGACCTTGAAGAATTTGTTGCGATTGGTCTGGGCACGGTGTCGGTGGATGGACGAGTCATTGCGTCTAATCTTGGGGTCGGTGTGATCAAAGCGGGATGGCATTGCGGCAGCCAACCGGATGGTAGTGGGTGTACGAATGACTGCGGGGAATGTGAAGCATGTGATGGGAATTGTAATTGTGTTGAGGCGTCAACAGGTGTTTGCTGCGGTGATGGCTCTAGTCGGTGTTCTGGAGGAGCCTGTACTCCAATTAATATTAATGTAGAAGCTAAAGTTGAAAATTCTGCGGAGGCTTGGAAAATATTACGTTCAGGACGTTCAACATTTTCGTTTTCGGGTACTGCAGTAAGTGATAATTGTGATTCATTGACTTATGAGTGGGATTTTGGTGATTCAAATACCAGTACAGGGAAAACAGTGTCACACTCTTATTCAGCAAGCGGTGAATACAGTGTCACTTTAACTGTAACGTGTGATGATTGCGGCAGACCAAAAACAGATACTGTAAAAGCAATTGTGTTAGAGCTAAAGCACACAACTTTTGCGACAACACCGACAGATCGAACTCGAACTAAAATCGGCGTTGGTGAAGAAGTGAATTTTGAAATTCTGCCAGCAAAAATAGTAAATTGGAGTGTAACTGGAGGAGGTACACTTTCTTCTGCTTCAAGCTCTACAACCATGTTTACAGCCGGAAAAGAAGCGGTTACTTCGACAGTAAAAGTTAGCAAGCCACCCTTTTTAAATGAATCTATTACATTAACAGTTGTTCAGCCAAATAAAATAACTATGACAAAAAGAGGAGACTTAGACTTTCCTGTAGGCCAACAGGGTGCTGGCATGATACTGGACGTTTTTATCGGTCCAAGCGATGTTTCATTTTATCGCGTTGAATTTCAGGAGCAGCCGGGGCCTGCTTCCAATGTGACTGGCTATTTCGCAGCTCACGTTTTTTTTGGGGGCGAGCTGAATCATTATCCAGCGAGTTCTTGGTTCCCCTTTTCACAGGCGAACACCTGTCTTTGCAGAGACCAAGCTTCCTTTTCTGGGTATGAATCAACTTGGACGGATGGTACTTTTGACTGGGCAATACCCATGCATTTTCAAATAATTGGCGATAGTCCAAATGGAACTTTTGGAAACGGAACGCTATTTGATAATGTAACGCAAGCTTTTTCGATGGAGGGTGCGCCAATTCCAGGCAGATCAACAGTTACTAAGTCTAATGCATCGGTAACTCGCGCACCATACAGTGATGATTATTATGATGATTTAGTCCCCGATACCATGTAATAAGCGTTATTTAAATACCATGCAGTAATTTTCACATCGCTCCTGATACGGTCAGTGGAGCTTTTGATAGCGGGATAATATTTTGTATGAAGTGAAATACTTAATAAGGACGAGCTTTTCAGATTTAATTGCTCGGTTTCAATGCAAAAGTGTAAGGGTTATTTATATGCCAAGTTTTTTCAAGTTTTGTACAGTAATCTTACTGTTTTTTGGAATACAGTTTGCGGCTGTAGCCCAGGAGTGTTCGAATATGTGCGTAGAGGTAGATCAGAAAATTTCTGATCTAAAAAGAAATTCGACGAAATTACTAACATCTGGAAGTTTTTTTCAAAAATCAAGAGAGTTGCTAGATTTCATCAATAAATCTGAGATAAAACCAGAAGAAAAATATACTCGCATTCTTCGCACAGCTCAGCATGCCATTTCATTACAGGTCGAATCTTACCTTCGGAATGATCTTGAGATTGTTGAAAAGAGAAATATAGCATTATTTCTTATAGGTACACCTTTAGTGCAAGGCAGTGAAGGTTATTCGCACCTCAGAGATCAATACTCAAAAACACTCGTAAGCTATGTTGCAAAATTAAAATCAAAAAGTATTAAAAACTATCAAGTTAAACCGGTATTTGTAAATATGTCAGTTGATCACAGAGATGATGAGAAAACACGAGCCGAAAAATATGAAGAGTTTAAACGGAATAATCGAGCGAACAATAGTAAAAATCGATACCAGCAAGCTTTGAAAAGTGAAATTAATTTTTTAGAACCAAAAGTTATTAGGTTTCTGAATATTCACTATGGTGAGAATCAGTCAGATAGAAATAGCTTGGATTATTATTTAAAGTTGATGCAATAGGATGTTAAATGTATAAAAAATATTTTTTATGTTTTTTGGGCTTAACACTCGCAGCGATGTTTAGCCCCGCCCATGCCGAAAAAAGCTGGGTCGCTGAAGAAATTCTGACGCAACTGGCCGAGCTAAAGCGCGACAATCATCAATTGCGTGCAGAAATAAAGCAGATAAAGGAGCAGCTGAGCGCACTTGAAAGCGTCAGTGTAAAGAAAAATAAGCGCCCAAAAATAGCCTTGGATGAGGATTTTATATTGGGTGAGCATAATGACAAAGCAAAAGTCGCGATTGTTGAATTTTCTGATTTTGAATGCTCGTTTTGCCGACGACATTTGCTGCAAACACTGCCCCAGCTAAAAAAGAATTATATCGATACCGGAAAAATGCAATACGTGATGCGTGATTTTCCATTAGATTCCCATCGTAACGCAAAGTCTGCGGCGATTGCGGCGAATTGTGCGGGTGCGCAAAATGCGTATTGGCCCATGCATGAAAAATTATTTACCACCAAAGGTGCAAAGGGCAAGCCCTTGTACTTGCAAATAGCAAAACAGCTTTTGCTGGATGAGGATAAATTTACAACTTGTTTGGAAAGCCCGGAACAAGCTCAAGAAGTTGCAGCCGATTTGGCCTATGGGCAAAGCGTGGGAGTGAGTGGCACGCCCGCTTTTTTTGTTGGCAAGTTAGAAGATGGCCATATCGTTGATGCCGTATTTATCAACGGCGCACAGTCCTATGAAAAATTTTCGAAAGTGATTGATTCATTTTTAAATTAAAAACGCAAGAGTCCTGGCAACAGTTAAAGCCAGGAGCAAAAAACGAATAGATTAAGCAGGAGTCATGATGATGAAAAGGCTAATTCCAACACATTGGATTATAGCAATAGTATCCG
>JALUUH010000041.1 GCA_027021445.1 Gammaproteobacteria bacterium | reverse complement strand
TTACAATATCGGGTTCGCTGAAATTGTTCTGATCACTTACTCTCAGTTGAATGAAATACTCGCCTTCCACATCAATCTCGATACTCGGCTTGGCTAATGTTTCATCCATTAAGGATGCATTACTATTAGGGGGAGTACTGACCAGTGTCCAATGATAATTGAGCGCTTGCGCATCGACATCAAATGAAGCACTACCATCGAGCTCAACGGACATATTAAGTCCAGCTGTTTGGTCTTTGCCCGCATTGGCGACAGGAATAGAATCTTGGGTATCAATAATGACTTTATCGGCTGAACTTTCACCACCGAAATCATCTGTTGTAATGAGCTGGAAAACATAACGCCCCTCTACATCGGGCGTAAATTGAGTCTCTAATTCATCCTCCTTTGTCAGAACGGCGTTACTTCCTTGCGGCTTTTCATTTATTGCCCATTGGTATGTAATTCGATCACCATTAACGTCGGTCGATCCTTCACCCGATAAAGTGGCAGTGGCATTGACGGCTATTGTTTGATCAATACCTGCGTTGGCAACCGGCGGTAAGTTCAGCGCCGAAAATCGAACAAAATCGGGCTCACTCTGGGTTTCGTCATTTTCAACAATTAGCTGGGCAATGAATTCGTCTTCTACATCAACGACAAATGAAGGTTCAAACCCTATTTCCTGATTCAATACTGCAATGCTCGAATCTGGCTTGCGCACTAATTGCCAGAAGCGCTTTATCGGCTTGCCTTGTGGATCGAAAGATTTTTGACTGTCAAGATTGATCGTTTGCCCAACTTTAATACTCTTATCGCTTCCCGCGTGGGCGATGGGTTTAAGTAGTGGGGGCTTATCAACATCCTCCCCAGACGATGCGATACAGATGATAACGAGAGAAGATATATTGGCTTTTTGAACTATTCCGGCTTTGTTTTCGAGATAACATTCTTGCCCTGCGGGTGATTGATCCACGGATAAATCAAAAGTATCCCCGCTAACCAATACATTGGATAATATAAAACTACCGTTTTGCTCAACAACGAAAAAATCTTCTCCATTGCGGATAATAACCTTTCCATTTAAGCCAATGGCTTGTCCACCAAGATTGTATGAAATTTGAGTGTTATCTACCCCCGGTTTTGATGGCGCATCCTCTGAATCGGAGGAATCAGTCGTCAATAATTCACACGCAGATAAAAAAACAATAACAAAAAGGCCTAGAAGCGTTTTTATTAAACTCGGTCTCAAATCCATGGAGTTATCCTTAATATTTAACCGAGATCCTGCAAGTGCTCGCACTCTGCAAGCACGATCACTTGCAGGACCTAGGTTTACTGTATTTTTTTGATCTTGTGCTGGATGTGCTGCGTTTATAATTATATTTTGAAAGTAGTTAAGATGGACAAATTTAAAAACGACTAACTAAATTTGCCTATAATATTAACATGGAATCACCATAGCTAAAAAACCGATACTTTTTCTTAACAGCTATACGGTATGCCTGTAAAACAGGGTCGGTTCCCGCAAAGGCACTCACTAACATTAATAAAGTCGACTTTGGAAGATGAAAATTGGTAAGCAAGCCATCAATAATTTTGAACTCGTAACCCGGACAAATAAAGATATCCGTTTCACCGGTATAAGGTTTAAGCGCACCATTTTGTGCAGCCGTTTCCAAACAGCGTACCACCGTGGTTCCCACAGCGATAACCCGCCCCCCTGCGGCTCGGGTTTGTAGAACAGACTGACACACCTTTTCCGTTACCTCTATCCACTCTGAATGCATTTTATGCTCGGTGATATCAACGACTTTGACGGGCTGAAATGTACCGGCTCCAACATGTAAGGTCACAAAGGCTGTGTTCACCCCCTTTTTTTCTAGCTTCTCAATACTTGCTTCATCAAAATGCAAACCTGCGGTTGGGGCGGCAACCGCGCCAGGGGTTTTAGCATATACTGTTTGATAGCGTTCCTTATCTTCTTGCAAAGACTCCCGCTGAATATAAGGGGGTAATGGAATGCGCCCATGTTGTTCAAGAATATCTAAGACATCCTGTGCATTATTTTCAAATTGTAGCTGAAACAAATCACCTGCTCGCCCGAGAACAGTCACCGATAACGTATCTTCGAGCAGCAATTGACACCCCGGCTTGGGCGACTGACTCGCCCTGATATGCGCAAGCACAAGGTTTGAAGATAATATTCGCTCAATCAGAACTTCGATTTGCCCCCCCGTCTCTTTCTGCCCATAGAGTCGCGCTGGAATCACTCGGGTATTATTAAATACCAATAAATCACCGGCCTTTAATTCATCGAAGATATCGATGAAAAGCTTGTCCTGTACCTTGCCATTTTCCCGTTCCAGTTTTAACATGCGGCTGTCGGTGCGATTTTCAGGCGGAAAATCGGCTATTAACGCATCGGGAAGATCGTATGTATATTTGTTTATGTTCATTACTGTTGTTTATAATCCTGCCTACTATCTATTCATATACTCAATACGATGCCTCAGGCAAAACTCACTGATTAATATTTCAATTCAACGTTCAAAACACGTAATATCTATTGAATGAAAGTTGATTACCTAAAAGCTGCATCCCCTACACAGAGCAGTATTGTTTCAGCATCGGCAGGGGTAGGAAAAACCTATTTACTGGTTACACGTATCATTCGGTTATTATTAGCCGATGTTAAACCAGACTCCATACTCGCTATTACTTTCACACGTAAAGCGGCCGCCGAAATGCAAACTCGATTATCTGAGCGCTTATTTGAATATGTTACCGCCTCCGATGAAGAACTCGCTGCTACGCTGCAAACCATTGATGTTAATGCCAACGGCGAAATTATAACAAAGGCCAGAAACTTATACGAAACACTGTTATTCGTCGAAACACCTGTTCGCACTACGACATTCCATGCGTTTTGCCAGGAAATATTGAAAAAATTCCCGCTCGAAGCCGATGTACCACCGGGTTTTGAATTAGTTGAAAAAACCGGAAGCTTAGAAAACAGCGCACGCGATGCATTGTATAGCGAAGCAACATTAAATCCTGATTCTACTATCGCTCAAGCCTTAGAGCGTTTATTTCGATCTTGTGAAGGACTGAGCAATACGACCAGTGCCTTGGATGAATTTCTTGCTTATCGCAGTGATTGGTGGGCTTTTACCCAGTGCCAAGAGCAACCGGTAGAGACTGCCATCAGCAAACTGCAACAAGCACTTAAGGTGGATCTCAATGTCAATCCCATTAGCGCCTTTTTTTCTGATCAAAATAAACTCATGTTACACGAATTTAAAGAATTGCTATTACTGCACAATACAAAAACAAATAGTAAATACGCAGCGACACTTAGCCAAATTTTAACGTCAAAGTTTAACACCGAAAATTTCCACACGCTCAAGAGCGTATTTTTAAGCAAGGAAAATTTACCATTAAAAACACGCAAGCAATCCGTCACTCAAGAAAAAAAAATGGGTACTGTAAAGCAGGCGCGTTTTCTTGAAATTCATCATCAAATATCCGAACTTTTGATTGCTACTCTCGACACGCTTGCTAAACAAGAGAACCTCGCTAGAAGCGCCGACTGGTATCTTGTAGGCAACGAACTCATTCAACATTATCAAAGGATCAAACAAGAGCAACGCTTACTTGATTTTTCTGATCTTGAATGGAAGGCATTTGAGTTATTAAACCATTCTGAAAATGCCCATTGGGTTCAATATAAACTGGACCAACGTATTGATCATTTACTGATTGATGAATTTCAAGACACCAATCCCACGCAATGGCGATTACTCTTACCTATCATGAATGAGCTAGCACAACCATCGGAGATCATGCGTAGCGCTTTTATTGTCGGAGATCAAAAGCAATCGATTTATAGTTTTCGTCGCGCAGACCCCAGATTAATAGAAACGGCTGAGCAATGGATTGTGCAAAATGTGGCGGGACAAAACTACCCCATGGATACCTCTTGGCGTTCGTCGCAGGCAATCATGGATTTTACTAATCGTGTTTTCGAAAATGCAGCTAATGATAATCTGTTTAGCCACTTTCATGAGCACGCCACCCACCATGCGCAATTACATGGAAAAATCACCGTATTCCCACTGATTGAACCGCAAAAAAAAGAAACTCAATCTGTAGATACTTTACATTTTCGCAACCCCCTACAGCAACCTCGAAAAAATACCACCGACGATAAATATTTTCGCGAAGGCATGCTCATTGCCGATACTATTGCTTCACTGATTGAGTGCAAAACATTGCTCGGTCATGCCGATAATGCGCGAGAAATTGTCTATCGGGACATCATGCTACTTGTCAGAAACCGAACTAATCTCAAAGATTATGAGCAAGCGCTAAGATTTTCCGGGATACCTTATGTGAGCGCCGATAAAGGTAGTTTATTATCATCTCTCGAAATTCAAGACATGATATCGCTGCTTCGAATATTGATCACACCCTTTGACAATTTAGCACTCGCCTGTGTATTACACTCACCTATTTTTTCATGCACGGATGATGATTTAATATTTATCGCACAACAGCCAGGAAAAAACTGGTGGGAAAAATTAGAAGTCATCGCACAACAGCAATCGGGTTCGTTAAACCTCATGCGTGCCATTGAATTAATTAATCATTGGAGAGTTCTCAATGGACAATTACCCACTCATGACTTACTCGACCAAATATTTTTTCGTGGCGACATATTATCGCGCTATATAGCAAGTTCACCCGAACACTTAAAGAACCGTGTAAAGAATAATTTACTGAAATTTTTAGCGCTAGCACTTGAAATAGATAGCGGGCGTTATCCTTCAGTCAGTCGATTCCTCGCTAAACTTACGGAATATTCACAAAGTGCGAACGATGCACCCGATGAAGCCAGCGAATCAGAAGCCTCTAACGCAGTTCGTATTATGACTATTCATGCATCTAAGGGCTTGGAGTCTCCCGTCGTTTTTATGGCTGATTGTGCTAATAGCAAAACCCATAAAAGTGCGTATAAAGCCTTGGTAGATTGGCCTCCCAATAATAGCAACCCTGCGTATTTTCTGTTAATACCGAAAAAAGAACACGCTGATTCATTCGTGCAATATCAATTAGAAAAAAAAGCCGTCCGCGACAAAAAAGAGGATGCCAATTTACTCTACGTCGCCATCACCCGTGCTAAGCAATACCTATATATTACGGGATGTCGTCCCGCAACCAGCAAGGCACTTGGCTGGTATGAAAAGATGGCTCAGGTAATACCAAGCGATGTCAATACACCCAGTCAGAATACATCTGACAACACCCCAGAAAACCAAAAACTTGAAAAAATCTTGGAACTCGAGTCCGGTGTCTTAGCAAACCACGCCAAGGCAGAAGTCAAGGAAAAAAAAGAGCACATAACGCATGAGCAAATTCCTAATAAAAATTTATTAGACAGCGTTTTCAATCGAATCAATGAATCAAAAAATACCCCAGAAAATCGTGTGCAACATCATGAAAATAACAAACCCAAAACGATAATAAGCAGCACCGAACACGGTATTCAAAAAGGTATCGCCATTCACCTAGTATTTGAGCTATTTAATAAAAACCATATCAGAAATATTGATCAACTCAGAACACGAATCGCAAACCGACTGGATATACCGGTGAATAACGCCCTTTTTGATGAGTGGATCAACGAAACGTTTGCATGCATTGACAATAAACAGTTTAATTTTATTTTCGACGCCGCGCATTATGAAAAAGCATTAAACGAAGCACCCATTATGATGAGCGATAAAAATAATAATGGCGCATTCATTCACGGCATCATTGATCGCGTCATCATTAACAAATCCAAGATTATACTGCTTGATTATAAAACGCACCCAACAACCGAGCAAAACATTCTACTCGAATTAGTCGAAACCTATCGTCCGCAAATGCAAGCCTATGAAAAAGCAGCTCATGTACTTTGGCCACAACACACTATTCAATCAATGTTGCTATTTACCCATGCCCAGAAGTTAATTGCGTTGTAAGGAATAGACACCCAAAGATATTCGGCTGCTTGCGCAGTATGAAAGGTACTGGAATATTCTGTCGATCATGTGAATCAGAAGATATCTATATTTGTCTGTACGAATCATTATCCTAAAATTCGCAGTTGAACAGCATGAAGACGACCGCATGGATGCAAGAGGTAGAACAACGCATGGAGCAGTTGTCGAGTGCGTTTTTAAGCGAGTCACGTTTAAAAACGCGCTATCCATGTTGTAGCGCGTTCACTCTCTGAGTGAGTTCAGTAAAAGCGCTCATTTCCATTATAAACAATAACATAACAATACTGGATAGCGGTCAACTGCGAAATTTAGGATTATACCAGCGGCGATAAATTGGAAAAATGGGACATACGCATGTGTTTATACTGTCGCTTTACATAACCAATATAGCCTGTATCGTAAAACAGTCATAAAACTATCCAAATCATGAAGATTGTGAAAAACTTAGAATAAACTCATAAATAGTGATCTTTAAAAGAACAACTTACTATTTGAAGGTGATATAATAATACCGAAAAATTTGGTTTCATCATCTTTTGGAGAATATTAGTGAAATTAATACTAAGTTTGACTGCAACTATAGCATTGTTTTTTAGCGCTGCTGCTATGGCAGAATTTGAATTTGACAAGTCCAAAGCTTATGTCGGTGGCGGACTGGCGTATAACAGCCCAGACCTTTCTGGTTTTGATAGTGCCATTGGGTTTCAAGGATTTGCTGGCTACGATATCTCTGATAGTGTTTCTATTGATGAAAGCATTGGCTTATCGGTAGAAGTGGGTTACGCGAGCTCTGGTAACTTTTCATGGAGTGGTTGCTCTATCTTAGGGGTGGTTTGTGAGTGGAATTCTAATGGTCTTTGGTCTACCGCTGTATTTGACTATCAAGTTAAAGATAAAATTAAAACCATCGGACGCATTGGATACGACTTGGCTAACGCCAGCGGACTCATCATTGGTGCCGGTGGTTTATATACATTAAATGAGCAAATGGATGTAGTCATAGAATATGTCATTCGCAATAGACATAAAGGACTACAAGCTAATTTCATTTATCATTTGTAAAACTTATCAAAACACAAATAAAAATGGGGCGCTACGCCCCATTTTTTTGAGTTAAATTTTACACAGAACTTACAAAGCCGTTTTCTTAATTTGCTCTAATATTCCATGTAAGCGAATGGCAGGTACATAACCTGGAACAACTTCACCATTATCAAAAACGATAGTCGGTGTTCCGGTTACCCCAAAATCTTCACCAAGTGCCATTTGTTCCTCTACCGGGTTTTCACATTCTTGCTTTGGCAAGGCTTGTCCAGATTTTGCTTTGGTCATTGCATCATGTTTATCTTTAGCACACCAAACGTTCACTGCCTTGTAATATGATTTTGTATTGACACCTGAGCGAGGAAAAGCCATGTAGCGCACGGTAATACCTTCCGCAAGATAGTCAGACATTTCGCGGTGTAGTTTTCGACAGTATCCGCAATCAATATCGGTAAAGACCGTTATTCTGTAATTTGATTCACCTTTAGGTTTGAATACAATCATTTCACTTTCATCAAGCGTTTTAATAAGGCGTTGTCGCTGATTACTTCTTAAAGACTCGGTGATATTTTCGCGCTTTTTTAAATCTATAACATCGCCCTGGATGACATAACGTGCATCGGCAGACATATACATGACTTGTGCTCCATACACCACCTCGTACATTCCGGGTATAAATGAAGGAGAAATTATATCGGGTTTGCGATCAGGCACAATTTGCGTAAATGTGTTTTCGATATTCCTCACATCCGATGCTTCGTCTGCACTAACAAATGTCAAAGACGATATGCAGAAAGCGAATATGACAAACATTAAAACTGGTATTTTTTTTAACACGTTGTTCTCCAACTGAATATAAATTTATAATATAAGCTATGTAGAAAAAGGCTAACCCATTAAACATCTGACTACCGATACGCTCAAAATATCCCCAGCAGTTACATATTTATCAAACGCCACGGATATAATCAATACATTCTCGAAAACACTTATATAATCAACCTCTTGGATGATGTTCCGCATGAAGCTGCTGGAGTCGTTCCCGTGCTATATGGGTATATATCTGAGTGGTAGACAAATCACTGTGTCCAAGCAATAACTGTACAACTCTTAAATCCGCACCATTGTTTAATAAATGTGTCGCAAAAGCATGTCGCAGAGTGTGCGGAGATAGTGATTTAGATATACCGGCACTCACCGCATGGCGCTTAATCATGTGCCAAAAAGCATGTCTTGTCATTCCGCTGCCACGTGCTGTAATAAAAACGCAATCTGATATTTTCCCTTTTGCTAGATGGTCTCTTGAGTGCTTTATATAATACTCAAGATGAGCAATTGATTCATCCCCTAAAGGTACCAACCGCTCCTTGCGTCCTTTCCCCATAACCCGAACCCAGCCTTGCACACGATTTATTTGATTGAAGCTTAAATTCACTAATTCTGAAACACGTAGACCGGTCGCATAAAGTGTTTCTAACATTGCTCGATCACGCACACCTAAAGCCGTTGATTGATCAGGCGCGGCTAACAATTTTTCTACTTCAATTTCCGATAATGTATTGGGTAATACGCGTCCCATTTTAGGTGACTCTATCAACTGAGTTGGGTTTTCAGTCCGTATACCGGATTGAAACAGATAACCATAGTAGCGGCGCAAACAAGATAATAATCTTGCCGTGGTACTGGACTTAGTACCCGCAGCTACTTGCGCGGCTAGATATGCGAGTAGATCTGCACGCTGCGCTTGTTCAAGCGACTTTTTTTGCTTATTTAACCACACAGAAAATCCAGCTAAGTCTTGCCGATAGGAACTCAGCGTGTTTTCACTTAAGCCTGACTCCATCCAGATTCTATCTAAAAACTGATCTATCGAGGCAAAACATGGGCTCTTATGATTGCTTTTCACATGTTCAGGCATGCGCACCTTTATTCCGTGGATTAATCAAATAATATATACCCGTAGCGATTGAAATTTAGGTATGCATTAAATCAATAAACGAAGCAAAAAAAAAGGCGTACCCGGTAGGCACGCCTTTTAGAATAATTCACTTTAATGCTTAAGAAAGCTTTTCCTTAATTCGAGCCGCTTTACCAGTAAGGTTACGTAAATAATATAATTTAGCACGTCGTACATCACCACGACGTTTAACGGTAACGCTACTTATTAATGGACTATGTGCTTGGAATACACGCTCAACGCCTTCACCATGAGACATTTTACGAACCGTAAAAGAAGAATTTAATCCTCTATTTTTTTTCGCAATTACAATGCCTTCAAATGCCTGCAATCGCTCACGAGTACCTTCAGTGACTCTTACTTGCACGATAAGCGTATCGCCTGCACCGAATTCGGGAATATCCGTTTTTAACTGTTCTGTTTCGAGCTGATTGATTATGTTACTCATGACTTACTCCAAATATTATCTCAATTATTTACGTGACTACGCTGAGCACTTACTTCGTTTCTTGTAAAAACTCATCGAGTAGCAATTTTTCTTCATTACTCAAATCCAGCTTTTCTAGCAAATCCGGTCTGCGTTGCAAGGTTTTACCTAAGGCTTGTTTTTTCCGCCATCTGGCAATCGCCGCGTGATCCCCACTTAACAATACTTGCGGCACTTTTTGACCATTAATGAGCTCTGGTCGCGTATAATGTGGGTAATCTAATAAACCATTAACAAAGGAATCTTGTTGAGCAGATTCTGCATGCCCCAGTACTCCAGGAATTAACCGAGCAACTGCGTCGATCAACACCATAGCGGGTAATTCACCCCCACTTAATATGTAATCTCCAATAGACCATTCTGCGTCAACTTCAGCCGCAATCAGGCGCTCGTCAATACCTTCATAACGTCCTGCAATCACTATAAAACCCGGTTCCGAAGATAAGGCCTCTAGCGCATGCTGGGTTAATGTTTCACCTTGGGGAGAAAGATAAATAAGCTTTCTCGGCGGTGAATCAGCAATACCTGGCTGCGTTTTTATAGCCATTAATGCATCCCGCAAGGGCTGCACTTTCATCAACATACCTGGGCCGCCGCCATAAGGTCGATCATCTACCGTTCGATGCTTATCAACCGTGAAGTCTCTTGGGTTCCACGTTTCGACTTCGAGCAAGCCATTTCTGATCGCCCGCCCGGTTACTCCATTTTCTTTAAATGCGCTAATAAATTCGGGAAATAGCGTAATAATGTCAAAGCGCACGAATCAATATTCCAGTGGCCAATCAACAATGATTAACTGTTGCTCAAGATTGACTTGTTTGACAAACTCTCCCTGGACGAATGGGATTAAGCGTTCTGTATCACCCTTAACCACCAGCACATCATTTGCCCCGGTTTCTAATATATTGTCAATATAACCAAGCGCAACTCCATCCACGGTGCTTACCGCTAGACCGAGCAAATCCACCCAATAGTATTCGCCTTCTTCAGCAACCGGTAACTGTTCTTTTAGAATAGCTATCTCGGTTCGAATATACTCATGGGCTTGGTCGCGATCCGTAATACCTTCTAGCTGGGCTACCAGTATTTTACTACCTTGCTTGCGACTAGAGAGCACCTTAATCGGTTGCCATCCACCCTTGCTTTTTATCTGCCACAAGGAATATTCGAAGATATTTTCTATAGGCTTGGTATGGGAAAAAACCTTTACCCATCCCTGAACCCCATAAACACCGCAGATATAGCCCAGTGTTAAATAGCGATCCGCTGGATTCCTCGAACTATTTTCTGCTTCAGTCATCTGCGGTTCCAATATTAGCTAAACCCGCAGCCGAACAATAAGCGCTTAAAAAATTAAGCCGCAGCCGTTTTTAATAGTTTAGCAACACGATCAGAAGGTTGAGCGCCTTGGCCCACCCAGTATTCAATACGATCTTGCTTAAGGTGTAAACGTTCTTCCTGGCCTTTAGCAACAGGATTAAAATAGCCTAAACGCTCGATATAACGGCCATCACGCGCATTTCGCGAATCCGTAACTACCATGTGATAAAAAGGTCGCTTCTTTGATCCACCACGCGCCAACCTTATAGTTACCATTCAAAAATCCTCTTCATGTTCTTAAAACTTCACCGATTGCCCACAATTTGAGACCACCCCGAAGAAAGCGGCGAATTGTATACTAAATTAATGATTAAATAAAACCTAAATCCTTTAAGAAGGCATTCCGGGCATTCCGCCCCCTTTAAGCTGCCGCATCATCTTGCTCATACCGCCTTTTGAGGTCATTTTTTTCATCATTTTTTGCATTTGATTAAACTGCTTGAGCATGCGATTCACATCTTGTATTTGCACGCCTGAGCCATTAGCAATGCGACGTTTGCGCGACCCTTTGATGATATCGGGGCGACGTCTTTCTTCGCGCGTCATCGAATAGATTATCGCTTCAACCTGCTTAACATGCTTATCGTTAACATTGTCCTTCACTTGGCGAGAAATATTGCCCATGCCTGGCATCTTATCCATAAGACTCGCTATACCACCCATATTATTCATTTGATGGATTTGTCCTAAAAAATCTTCTAAATCAAAGCCTTTTCCCTTCTTAAGCTTCTTAGCAAGCTTCTCTGCCTGGCTTTTATCTAACTTTGATTCCGCTTCTTCAACCAGGGTTAACACATCTCCCATTCCCAGAATTCGCGAGGCAATACGCTCCGGATGAAAAGGTTGAAGTGCCGTTGTTTTTTCGCCGACCCCGATAAATTTAATCGGCTTGCCGGTAATATGCCGCACCGACAACGCAGCACCACCACGCGCATCACCGTCAGTTTTCGTCAATATAACGCCGGTTAGTGGCAATGCATCATTAAATGCTTTTGCGGTATTAGCCGCATCTTGGCCGGTCATGGAATCAACCACAAAAAGCGTTTCTATCGGCTGGATGGCTTCGTGCAACCCCTTAATTTCATTCATCATTTCTTCATCGATATGCAAGCGACCCGCCGTATCGACAATAACCACATCGATAAATTTTTTGCGTGCATGGTCAATGGCGCTATTGGCAATATAGACCGGATGTTGTTTTTCGGTACTTGGATAGAAGTCCACACCAATTTCAGTCGCAAGCGTCTCAAGCTGTTTTATCGCTGCGGGGCGATACACATCTGCACTCGTCACCAAGACACGCTTGTTTTGGGTTTCTTTAAGCCATCGCGCTAATTTGCCAACCGAGGTGGTCTTACCCGCTCCTTGTAAACCCGCCATCAGAATAATCGCTGGAGGCTGGGCATTGAGATCCAGACCTTCATTGACCTCACCCATCACATGGGTCAATTCATCTTGCACAATCTTTACAAATGCCTGACCGGGAGAGACGCTCTTAATGACTTCTGCACCCACTGCCCGCTCTTTGACATGCTCGACAAATTCTCGCACGACAGGCAAAGCAACATCGGCTTCCAGCAACGCCATGCGCACTTCGCGTAAAGTCTCTTTTACATTGGTATCGGTTATTTTCGCTTTGCCGCGTATTCCTCGCAAAGTACGGTCAAAACGTTCCGTCAAACTATCAAACATGCTCTTTTCCTAATACATCAGACAAATAATGGCGCATTATCCTAGAAAACTCAGCTCAGCGCGAATATTAAACGACTCAGCACGTTTAAATTTTTCTGCTTTTTCTTCATATATAAATATGCTTAGGAGCCTGTTCTAGATCTGGAACACTTCGCCGCCCGTTAAGGTCTTAATTTGTAAATATTGAATGGCGACTTTAACTTCGGACAAAATCGCCATTTCCTCGCCCGGTTTCAAGTGAGTCAGATAGACCTTGGGTTTGTGTTTTAGCTTGGCTAAATCAGCCGCTAACGATGAAGGGCAATAATGTTTCGCCAACTCAGCAAGCTTTTTTTCCCGATTAGTAAACGCCGTTTCAACAATCAACAAATCCAATGAATCATGGGTATTTAAAACATCCCAAAAACTATCATTGGTTGAAGTATCCCCAGAAAATGCGAATGACCTCGCTCCAAATTGCACTCTATATGCTGCCGCAGGCACAATGTGAGCAACAGGTATCAGTTCAATTTGACGACCTTTTATCCTTGTCACATCGCCTGCATTCATCTCAGTAAACCTTAACACGCCTTTTTCTGGCGCGGGTAAAACCGAAAAATCCGGCCAAATCGTCCAATTAAAAATATGTTTTTTTAATGCTTCAATGGTCTCAGGCAAGGCATGAACAATAACGGGGTTCTGAATACGTTCGAAAATACTGTCTACCAGTAAAGGGATATACGCAATGTGATCTAAATGCGAATGGGTTAGAAAGATATGCCGAATTCGACTCATTTCTTCATGCGAAAGATCGCCAACACCACTGCCTGCATCGATCAAAATATCGTCATCTATAAGCAACGAGGTCGTTCGTAAACCTGCTCCAATTCCCCCACTGCAACCTAGTACGCGTAGCTTCATTATTTAAGCCTTAAATCCATAAAGTTTTATCTAACTCTTCAACCCCGTTTAATGTTGTGCCATCATTGATAAAATTCAATTCAGGAGTTCCATAATGTTAGTTGTCGTTAGTTTTATCGCAGTCGTGTTATATGTCATCGCGGCGTATGGCCTTACCAAGCGCCTCACTGCTTATCAACAAACTGACA
>JALUUH010000040.1 GCA_027021445.1 Gammaproteobacteria bacterium | reverse complement strand
AAAAGCAAGGAATTTCTTATTTTTAAAAAAATATTTTCATTATTTTTCAAGCCGAAAAGGTTCATTGTTTTTCAGCATTTCATAAATGATCACCAGCAGTTTTCGCATGGCAGCACATAGAGCGACCATTTTGGGTTTACCTTCGTCAACTTTACGTTGATAAAAGCTATAGATGGGATCCACCTTGAAACGGATCATGGTCAGTGTATTCAGGAATAGAATACCGCGAACTCTGGCGTGACCCTTTTTTTCCAGTCGGCTTCGGCTCCTGGTGGCTTTGCCTGATAGATGCACAGTGGGATTCATGCCAAAATAGGCGACCATTTTCTTATAGTTAGCGAATCGGTTGACATCGCCGATGTAGGCTTCCAGGATGGTTGCCGTCAAGGGTGCGATGCCGGGAATAGTGGCCAGGATGCTGGGTTTGCCGTTTTGTTGGCGAAAAGAGGTCACCAGATTTTTCTGTAACCAGATGATGTGCTGATTGATCTGGTTGATTCGCTGTGCCAGCGCCTGGACAATAATACCAGCATTGGCCCCATATTTACAGGCGATGCTGTTTTGGGCCAGGGCTTTAACCTGGTTAAGGAACGAAGTGGGGAGGCGACGTTTTTTATTGCCGTCGTAGTTTAGCTCGTACAGCTTTTCTGCCGGTGTGTTTCGGATCGATTCGGCCGTGGGATAGTGTTGGAGCAGGATCAGCACTCGCCTGGCTGTTAAAGAAGATGATTTCTGTTCCAGTTCGGGAAATGTTTTTCCCAGTTCCAGGCGCAGCCTGTAAATATTGGCATTGCGTTCTTTGACCAGACTGAGGATTTGCCTGTCAATGTCGCGAATGGCTTGCAGGCCAAAAGTCCTGGGCGGCGTTGGCGCTGGTTGTCGTTCCTGCATGTAGCGGGCGATATCGACAGCATCGATCGAATCTGTTTTGGCCCGTCGGAGCTGGCTTTTAGCAAAGTGGCGGGTTTGCATGGGATTGATGACGGTAACCGGCCAATCCGTACGATTCAGGAAAAAATGGTAGAGATTTTTCCAGTATTCGCCTGTGGCCTCCATGCCAATGTTAACATGGGTGGCGTGGCAACGGTTCTGAATTTTTATCAATCGCTCGAACAACTCGTCATATCCGGCCGCTGTTTCGCGAATGGCAAAACATGGTGTCAGTAATTTTTTCTGATCATCGATGACGGCAATGTCGTGTTTGAGTTTGCTGACATCAATACCGACATACAGATCGTGCGAGTCCATTGTTGATCTCCTGTAGAATGAGATGAGGATGAGAAATGCTCCCGGCTGTGTTCCCATTTAAACTCGCGTCCATTCAGGCTCGCAGCCTAAGATACCTCATCCAAATTTAAGGGTAACCACCGAGAGCAACAGTCTCTGCGTCGGACTCGAAGTCCAGGACGCTCCGATCGTTGTCTCTCATCTCAACGATTATTGTGCTGGAGTGCTTTTTCCAGCACTTCTCTCATACTCAGCGTTTGGTGGCTGTGCGGGGGTGGTTGATAACAATGTGACGGTTCTGGTGTTTTTGTTTCATCCGGCAACTCCAGCACCTGGTAACGACTGTCCTGAAAGGCAATCAATGACATGTCGATCAGACGGTTACGGGCATGGATTAATTGCTCAGCAGTCAGTTTTAGAATGGTGCAGATGGTATCATAGCCATAGAAACTTACGCCGTTGCGATCGCCGACCAGAACCAGGAAAAAATACAATAACATCTCTTCTGGCTGCATACGATGCAAAAAGCCGAGGTGCAGTAGGCGGTGATCCAGCCAACTGAATGAGCCGGTGATACGACGAACACGTTGCGGGATTATTGGCGATTTAGATTTCATGGTGAGACTCCTTTTGTTCTCTTTCTATCGCCAATATAGGATGCTTTGGCTATATTTGCAATCTTGTCTTGTATATCATGCCAAGATAAAGCGCTGGTATTAACAAACTTAACTCGACTTGTATATCATGATAAGACGAGTCATGATCGCAGGGTAAGTGCTTGGCAAAACAAGCCGTTAACTCGTCTTGTATATCATGGAGAGCGGAAACAGGTATTGATTTATCAAGACTTAACTCGTCTTGTATATCACTCAGGCGCCTGTTATGGCGCTGGCTCTGGCGATAGCTCCTGAGGTAGCCGGGATGCGCATTGAGCCAGAGCTTCGTATTTGCGTATCGATCTCTGAAATAGCCAGGATTCCGTTTTAGCCAGGCTGCTTGAGATCGTCGTTTACGCTCTTTTTGACAGGAAAGCTTGCGGCAGACTTTTTGTCTATAGCCAACCCGTCTGTCCGGTCTAAATAGAACATGGCAGACTTCGCAACGTTTGGTTTTTATTTCCATTCTTATATCCAAAACTGTTTGACTTTCAGTTTCGGAGATAAGAATAAAAAGAGAATTACAAAGAACAAAAAGAATTATATACAAGTGTTGAAAATATCTTCTGAATTAAATTCTATAATAAGATACGAGAACGCCGAGGTCGCAGAGATGAAATGACAGAATAATTATTGGCAGAATGATTTAGCATAAATTAATTAAAGCAAAAACGATTGATGGATAAATTGTTTTTTTAAAGATTCAAACCTCTGCGGTCTCTGCGACCTCGGCGGTTTAAAAGCTAAACCGCGGAGGACGGAGAGGACGCAGAGATGATAGGGCAGAAAGATTAGACGGCAGAATGATTTATAAAATCTTGCCTCGAAAACTCAAAGGCTCGAAAAAAGCAACAAGGTTGTTTAAATCTCGAACATTATTTTATGTGAGCGGCATTCGAAGCAAGTCACAGGGTATTGATTTATAACACTTGGAGGCTTTGAGTCTTGGCGGCCAATGATTTTTCTGGTTAGCACAAAAAAGACAAAACGATTGATGGATGAATTGTTTTTTAATGATTCAAACCTCTGCGATCTCTGCGACCTCGGCGGTTTAAAACCTAAACCGCGGAGGACGGAGAGGGCGCAGAGATGAAATGACAGAATAATTATTGGCAGAATGATTTATAAAATCTTGCCTCGAAAACTCAAAGGCTCGAAAAAAAGCAACAAGGTTGTTTAAATCTCGAACATTATTGTATGTG
>JALUUH010000039.1 GCA_027021445.1 Gammaproteobacteria bacterium | reverse complement strand
TTGTTAATGCCTGCATTATTGACTAAGACATCAATACCGCCAAATTCAGACGTAATATTTGAAATCACTTGTTTAACCGTGGTTCTATCACGCACATCCATTTGAAAGGCTGCACTGTGATTAATTTCAGCAACGACCGCATTTGCTTGTGCTTCATGGGTAAGATAGGTTAACACCACCGTAGCACCGGATTTTGCTAAAGCGAGGCTAATCGCTTTTCCTATGCCACGGTTTCCGCCAGTGACAAGAGCGATCTTTCCAGACAATGATTTCATATGTTTCTAAACGAAGCCCATGTAAATGCTTAACAGAAAGCGATTATACACAACATAAACGTTGCATAATAATTTGAGATAAAAAGTGTTAGCGGCCTTATACTAAGTACAATCAGATTAGCTTTTATGTACGTCTAATTCATGCCGATAGATATCGTAATAATCCTTTCCTCTAACGCGATCTGAACACGTGGTTAAACGAAACTCTATGGAATTTCTATCCAACATACTCGAGTCCCTGACATAAGTTCTGTGTGGCACATACATGCCAAAAAACAAAGCATCACCTGAGTTCAACTCAAATGAAATAACATCATCCTTATCCGGTTTGTTTTCATCCTTTAAATCAAATACATTAACACTATGCCCTTTTCTTATGATAACTCCTAATTCTTCTTGCCCCTTTTTAAATGCAAACTGAAGTGTTGATTTTTTATTGGGAAAGGCATCTAGAGGAACAAAACATATCACCATTTTTTTATGTATTTTATCTTTCATTGCTTTAACATATGACACATCTTGGTGCCATGGAACAAAATCAAACTCTTTGCTTACATTTCTTATCATTGGTGGAAACATAATATATTTATATTCTGGGATATATTTTTCAATAATTTCTATGTCCGCATCTTCCCAGATCGAAAATAGTTTCTTATCCAATCTAACTAAATCCGGTGCAACCCCATATTTAAAAACCTCAAAGTCCCTTTCTGTTTTATTTTGATGCGATTTCCTTTTCTCCAAAATATAATGATTTAAATCAGAAATATCCTTTTTATTAAACATATTCCTGGCTACTAATAAAAAATTATTTTCATCGTCCCATAAAAATTCAGACATTCCCTATCCCTTAATAATGTATGCGCCTGGATTTGCACACCAATCAAAACGCTTTAGCTCTACATTTTTTTTCTCAAAAAACTCATCTACTGCTTTCGATTCGCCTTCCCATGGCCTAAGCCCATACTCGTCAAATAATACTATCCCACCTTTGACGACCAAATCCCATAGATACTCCAACCCAGTTTTTGTAGGCGTGTAAAGATCCACATCAAAATGTAATAAAGAGATCCGCAACCCAGGGGTTTCTTTAACAAATTCAGGTATCGTCTTTTCAGCATTCCCCTTTATTAATCTCACCCTCGGCTTATAGGGGATAAATCGATCCTTATCAAAAATGGAGATACAATCTTTTAGCGCTTCTTCAAACACACCTCCGTTGAAACCACCTATTTCTTTATGCATATTAGAGTCGTGCTTCCCATCTTTTTCGTCTAATTTAGTAAATCCAGAAAAATTATCAAAGCCAAAAACCTGTTTTTGACGATCGCCCATATTTCTAATTTCCAGAAAATTTGCCCAAGACATCAAAGAGGCCCCCCTATAAACGCCTATCTCAACGATGTCACCAGGCAAATTTATAGTTTTACAAAATAACTCATAATGTGACAAGAATTTCTTAAGTATGGTACGTCGTGAATACATTTGAAAATTATTCGCAACTTCCAGCCCTGAAATATCATATTCTAAAAAATGCTGAGCCAGGCTTGCTTCAACATTGCTATCAGGTTCATACTTTGTAATACCATCGAAGTCTTTTTCGTCTTTCAAAACAACTCCTTTAAGACTCTTTTCGTGCGATTGTTCTTTTAACTGCATTCATAATATAAGGTGGAGTCAAACCATATTTCTCTGCAAGTTCATCCGGCTCCCCGGATTCACCAAACCTATCATTCACGCCGACAAATTCAATCGGACAAGGCATAGTCTTAGTAACGACTTCCGCTACCGCACTGCCGAGACCACCTAATACATTGTGATCTTCGGCGGTCACAATACATCCTGTTTTTTCCACACAATCGACGATTAATGTCTGATCTATCGGCTTTATTGTCGCCATATTAACAACGCGTACTGAAATACCCTGGGCTTGTAACAAACTAGCCGCTTGCAAGGCTCTAGCTACTTCAACCCCACATGCAATAATACTCGCATCATGGCCCTCCGTTAACACTTTTCCCTTGCCGAGTTCAAAACGATAGTGCGTATCAAACAGGCGCGGCGTGGGACTCCGTCCGGTTCGCATATAAACAGGACCATGATATTCCAGAATCGCTTTGGTGGCTTGTTCTGTTTCTATTGCATCAGCAGGTGAAACTACAAGCATATTTGGCAAGGAACGAAAAACAGCGAGATCCTCCAAAGCTTGGGCAGATGCACCATCTGGCCCAACATCCAAGCCTGGGTGGCTTGCAACAATTTTTACGTTACTTTTTGAGTAAGCAATGGACAAACGAATTTGCTCCAAAGCTCGCATACAAAACACCGCAAAGCTGGTCACAATCGGTGTAATTCCGGTGCTCGCAAAACCAGCGGCGGCTGAGAACATATTTTGCTCGGCAATACCAAACTGAAAAAATCTCTCTGGATAGGCTGCGCGAAAATGATGTGCTCCAGTGCCACCCGCGACATCGGCATCAAAAACCACAAAACCCTGATCAGAAAATGCCAATGAAACTAGCGACTTCCCAAAAGCCTCTCGTAGTGAATCTCCGCTTGAACCTAGTAACAAAGGCGTATTATCGACCATCAGCTGTCGAGATCGGCCAATGCTTGTTGTAAATCTTGATCACTCAATTTTACGCTACCATGCCACAATGGAGATGATTGCATGAACGTGACCCCTTTTCCTTTTTTTGTATGCGCAATAATAACGGTTGGTTTATTTTTACATTCTCTGGCTTGAGCAACCGCTTGACTTATCTGATCAAAGTCGTGCCCGTTTATTTCTACGACATGCCAGTTGAAAGCCTGCCACTTGTCAAGCAACGGCTCCAAACCCATAATG
>JALUUH010000038.1 GCA_027021445.1 Gammaproteobacteria bacterium | reverse complement strand
ATGCTGAAACAATTAATTGATTGCCGTCAATCTCAAATGGAGAGTTTGAATCTATCAATGAATATATATGATTTGCGCTACCACCGGCATCTGGGTCCGTAGAAGACAATGTGCCGACGATTGTTGCGTTTTCTGCAATGGATGAATTGCTGAGAGTTAAGCTTGAGGGAGCTTCGTTGATATTCGTTACATTGATGGTGAACATTTGTTGCAGCGTTAGAAGACCATCCGAAACCTCAATAGTGATTTGATATTGCGGTGTGGTTTCAAAATCCAAGCTGGCCGATGCTGAAACAATTAATTGATTGCCGTCAATCTCAAATGGAGAGTTTGAATCTATCAATGAATATATATGATTTGCGCTACCACCGGCATCTGGGTCCGTAGAAGACAATGTGCCGACGATTGTTGCATTTTCTGCAATTTCGTTATTATCGAGTGAAAAATCAATGATTGTGTAATGAATAAATGCGTTGATGTTTTCATTAGCGGGTGTTATTGAATAACTGAGGCTGTCGGCGCCAAGATATTCTGGATCAGGTGTATAAATGAGTGAAGTGGAAGCACCCTCTATACTTGTGGCTACATTAAAGTTATTTGATGAAAAAATGCTGGAAATTTCCAGTGGCCCAGCATCCACTAATACCTCGTCTGTTGTTCCGGTTTGCAATAGTCGCTGTTCAGTAAATGTTACAACGGCACTCGATAAAAAAACAGGCGTTTGCGTGGCATCACCTAAAATATTTCTTGTAGAACCAATGGCATGTGTACCACTTGCAAATGTAAGTATTCCTGAATTTTCTGCTCCGAGATCAAAAACCCCTAAATGCATGCCATCCCCATACAGTGAGATATTCGTATAGCTATCTGTGTAATTTGTCAGCAGCTGAATTAATGCATTGTTATTAAATCGGGTATGTATCTCTATATTTTGTTTTTTTTCAGCATGGTTTTTCATAAGCCCGTCATTGACAAATAGGCCGGTGCCAGAAAAAAAGCTCGTAGCATTGCTTGAAAATATAAATTTACCTGTTGCAGAATTTGTAAGTTTAGAATCATCATTTAAGATGATTTGTTTACCCTTCCAGTTCAATATTCCGTTATTAATAAGCTCAAGATTTTGATTTAATACAGAGCTTTTCGATGAAAACTCACTCATTCCCTTTAAATACGTTTTTCCATTACCCGATAGTGCGCCACTACTCCAAACAAAAGCGCCATTTATTGTGAACGAATTTGATACTTCAAGGTTTGCGCGGTTTAATTGCAAGCTTTTAACGACAATATCGTCACTAATGATGATTGCGTCTGGTTGATCATCAGAGATAATGACATCATCATTAGCTCCCGGAATTTCTCCGTTCCAATTCGCCGCATTATTCCAGTTACGCGTATTTCCTTCGCCTGTCCAAGAAATTTCGGCAGCTACAGAAAGCGTCGTTAGGAATGCTAAGCTCATGCTCACCCATAAACGAAGCATAAGATTTGTGCTTCGGCTTTCCTTAATATGAGAGACCTTTGCACGAAAAATAGTTTTTGTGCAAAGGTCTCTATGAGTTTTATTAGTCTGCTTTATCATTGATATCGGTCATGGTAAGTTAGGTTCGGGAGGTAGTATGATAAGGACATTTTTTTGTGGTGTGAGGCTGTTTGGATTTTGGGTCTGAAATCCTGATGCGATCAGATCTTGCATACTGCCACTGTTAATCTCTGAGTTCAAATTATTGTTAGCGTGCTCTGACTTTTCTGTTTCTTTGATAGAGCGTGCTAAGCCGCTGGATTGATGTATTGCAATCGGAGGCAAGGAGGCGCGTATAAGCGCGGACTCGCCACTGCGTAATAGTTGCACGAGCGGTATATTAGGCTCAAGACTTTGAAAGGATACCAGTCCTTTATGTACAATGACTTGTGTACCTAAGCCCGAAGAGTGCATTTCGTAGTCGGTACCTTGTACTCCGGCAATTGCGGTTTTAGATCGAGTTCTAAATGATTCTTTTCTATTGGAAAATGTATCGGTAACAAAGGCGCGGATTTTTCCTCGAGTTACACTGAAAAGTGCATTTGCGTGTTCGCCCGTTATATAATTTTCAACAATCATTCGTGTTCGTTGGGCTAAGGTGATTTTGCTGCCATCGTTAAACGTGATTTCAAGCCGGGAGTTTCGTTTTGTTCTAATGATATCTTGCTTTTCGATGATATCTCCAATGCTAATCTTTTTACTCGGCTGTCCTTGGCGAGTGTAATCAGCTGTTCCAAATAGGCTAGTAACTTTGCCTACTGCTTCTGCATACGCAGATCCGCTGGAAAAAATCAGTAAAATAACAATGAGAGGGTAAGCGTTTTTTATTAAGTTCATCTTATATGCCAGTAGCCACCGACGGATACGACACGCCGGGAGTTATCATAAATTGCAATACTAGAGTTGTTTTCCACGTAAGTCGCTTGTCCATATACTGCCCAGTTCTTCCAGAATTTTAATTCCAGTTTAGCCATTACTAAATGAGCACTATCTCTTCTCTTTAGTAGCTCAAGGGGATGCAAGTTTTTATACGCGCTATTGAGATATTGGTAGCTAATATTGGCAAAAATTTCTGGCCAAATTGCATAATGAAACTGACTAGTGAAATTGGTTTCCGTATTATCCCAATTGCTTCCCTTCGTATTGTTGTTGCCATACTGCACGAGGACTCGAATGAGGCCTTGTCGGCTGTCAAATGGTAATAGTGCTAACAGCCCGGTACCGATGAAGTTGCCGCTTCTATCTTCATTTTCAATACTTGGGGTATCGAACGATATCATTTGGTAGTTAAGATAGGGATGTAGATTGATCCCATTGTTGAGCGTATAAGTAATGCCCGGAAGTACGCCCACCGTACGCTCATTATTGTTTTGACGGCGTTTGGCATAGCTCCATTCTAAAGGTAAATGAATCTTCCAGTTATTTTTGTTATAGGTGGGGCTAGTTGCAAATGTAAAACGTGTTTCATTATAGTTTTCGAGGTCAGGGAGAAGGCTTTGGTAAAAATGTCCCTCGGAATGTAGACGCCAATTTGTGCCTAGATTTTTTTTGAAGATAGTATCAGCGGTAAAAGTATTACGAAAATCCTGTTTCCCGCTACTAAAATTACGGGGAGTAATGGTGTCGTCATCGGGGTATAAGGCGACATTGCTGTCATATTCAATGCGATAGCCTAATTGTGCTACAAAGCGATGTTTTTCAAGTCTTTTGATCTCTTTTAAACTGTGACGTAATTGCCCAGACTCAAATCTATCCGGATATAGTTTAAGTGTTTGTGATAGAAGGTTTTTCGCCTTGCTCAGCTGGTGGTTTTGCACATAGGCTTGGGAAATTTTGAAATTGGCTGCGGGTATGAGTGAAGGGTTTTGTTCTTTAGCTTTGCTATAGTGGTAAATAGCGTCCTTTTGGCGGTTTTCGGCGAGGCTTAACTCGCCCTTTAGAAAGTTTTTTTGCGCGCGATGAATGGGATGCTTGATTTTAACTCTATGGAGTAAATGACTCGCCTTTTCTAACTCAGATTTCGCTAAATAGATTTCGATTAAGGCCAGGTTACCGTCAATTTCTAATTGACGGTTGGTTGCTGTTGCATTGAGTGCAATTTCGAGGTGAGATAAGGCATCGCTGAAATTGAGTAGATTAAAATAGCTAAGCCCAAGTAATATTGTTTCATCGATAGATCGAGTTGTCTCATTGTTAGCCAATAGGATGTCTAGAGCTTCTTCGTAATTATCGGCGTTATATTCGGCAATCGCTGAACCGAAGTCATTTGTTTGCGCCGTCACAGGTTGCGGTAATATACTAATCGTGAGAGCAGTGATTACATATAGAGCCGCTATTATGTTCATTTAACATTAATTCCAGGTTGGTTTTTCAGGAGCCTGTCCGAGAACAGCGATCGTTACGAGCGCAATCAGGTTTGTTCGTAGTAGGTCAGTCTGTTCTCGGGCAGGCTCCTAGGGCTATAAAGATCCAGTAGTACTTCTAGGGCTATTTTATGTCAATTAGCACGAATATCATAATAAATTACCCTAGATGGATAATGATTCCGCAGGCTGAGGCTGTCAATTTAAAAAAGTATGTTCTTGCTTTAGGCGCAAGGCATTATCAATATGACGAGGATGAAATAAGTACGGCTTGCTTATTGGTGGGTATATGTAGGACTTGTGGATCTTCGGGCCAAAGTTGCATCGATAAATACAGCGTTACCATGACCCCGATAACAAAAAACACCGGTTTTGCCTTCTTTTGAAGTCCTTTGTAATTTAGGCGATAGAAATGTGGAAGTTGTCCCATTTTGTTTTGTTCTTCCTCTGAATTGATAATGGTTCTAAGGTTTATACGCATTCTTTACGACTTTTTAAGTATGGTGGACAATCTGGATTATGAGGTGTGATTATGTTCACAGTTTATTCAAAAATTATGATATTTTGATGTGATTTACTTTCATTGTTAGCGATTCATTGTTATGAATACAGCGTTTGGTTTTCCTCCTTTGGTGGATAAAGAAGCACGCATACTTATTCTTGGCTCTATGCCGAGTGAAAAGTCTCTTGCTCAGAGGCAATACTATGCCCATCCCCAGAACAGCTTTTGGTATATTATGGCTGAGTTATTTACTTTTGATTTGGCGCTGAGCTACCAAGAGCGGGTCGAAAAATTGTTGAATAATAGAGTGGCTGTTTGGGATGTGATCAAAACGTGTAAAAGAAAAGGCAGTCTTGATTCATCGATTGATAATAAATCAACAATCGTGAATGAATTCAGTCTTTTTTATCAAAGCTATCCATTGATAAAATCGATTTTTTTCAATGGTACTAAAGCAGAGGCTGAATATCATAAACATGTGTTGCCTAGGCTTAATAATGCAGAAGCAAAGGATTTTTTATCGTTCAGGCTGCCCTCAACCAGCCCCGCTATGGCGATGTTATCAAAACCAGAGAAGCTTAAAGCCTGGTCTATTATTAAGAAATATAGCTAAAGCTTGTCCTCGGGCAGCCTCCTAGGATTCCTGTAGCTGAAGTTGCCACATATTGAAATAATTTTGTTGGTTTTTCATTAAGACCTCATGAGTGCCTTGCTCTATAATTTCACCATTTTCAAGTACCATGATTTCATCGGCATCAACAATCGTCGAAAGCCTATGTGCAATGACTAGCGTTGAGTGGTTGATTGCAGCCTGTCTCAGTTCGGTTAAAATACTTTGCTCTGAACGTGTGTCTAGCGCGGATGTTGCTTCATCAAATATCAGTATTTTAGGGGCTTTTAGGATAATTCGCGCGATTGCAATACGCTGTTTTTCACCGCCTGAAAGTTTAAGCCCTCGTTCACCAACTACGGTGTCGTAAGTGTCCGGTAGGCTTTGAATAAAATCATGGATATTCGCCATTTTAGCGGCGTGGTAAATTTCAGCTTTTGTCGCATTTGCTTTTGCGTAAGACAAATTATAGTAAATACTTTCATTAAATAAAACGGTGTCTTGGGGGACGATACCTATGTTTTTTCTAAGGCTTTGCTGGTTTACCTCGGCGATGTTTTGTCCGTCAATCGTTATTGAGCCATTGCCTACCTCATAGAATCGGAATAAAAGTCTCGCTATCGTTGATTTTCCGGCTCCGCTTGCACCGACGAGCGCAATTTTTTCTCCGGGTTTTATCGTAAAGCTAATGTTTTTTAGGATAGGTCGTTGTTTCGAATAGGAAAAATCAACATGATTGAATTTAACTTCTCCTTGTTTGACCGATAAATTTTTAGCGTTCTTTTTGTCCTTGATTTCGGGTTGCTCTTCCAATAGATGAACTAAGTTCTCCATATCAGTCAGAGAATATCTAATTTGCCGATAGATTATGCCAAGAAACCCCAATGGAATGAAAAGTTGTAATAAAAAGGCATTTACGAGAACAAGGTCACCCAGTGTCATTACCCCGGTAGCAACTTGGTTGGCGGCAAAGAACATGACGATGGTTACGCCAACTGCAATAATGGCAGCCTGTCCAAAGTTGAGTATGGACATTGAAGTTTGAGTTAAAACTCCGCTGTTTTCCCAGTTCTCTAAATGTTTGTCGGTGCGACTACGCTCTAGTTCTTCGTTATTAAAATACTTAACGGTTTCATAGTTAATCAAGCTGTCAATGGCAATATTATTCGCATTGGATTCGTGTTTATTCATTTCTTGTCGATGCGATAGGCGCCAATTCATAACAGCAAGCGTGAAGGCGATATACACAGCGATACATGAAAAAATGATTAAGGTAAATATTCCGTCATACGAATAAAGCAAAAACCCAGCAACTAATAAAAGCTCAACGATGACAGGAATGATGCTAAAAGTGAAATAATTCAATAATGAACTTAGACTGGTTGCACCGCGTTGCAGGTCTCGACTAATGGCCCCGGTTTTTCGTTCTAGATGAAAGCGCAATGATAAATTGTGTAAATGCTCCATCGTGAGGATGGTTATTCTTCTCATCGCCCGATAACGCACTCGGGTGAATAATACATCACGTAGCTCATTAAAGAGTGCGCTTGAAATACGCAAGGCACCGTAAATCATGAGGAGTAATACCGGCAGTACCAGGGTTTGATGAAGGCTAATGTCTAAGCTATTCACAATGTCGCGTAATATAATGGGGACACCGACATTAGCGACTTTGGCGAGGATTAGGCATAACAATGCGATGATTACACGGCCTTTATACTCCCACAGATAAGGCAGCAATTTTTTAACGTTATACCAATCGTTACCTTTGCTATTAGGTGTTTCGGTGTATTTAATAGGTGGCGACATAATTTGAGTTTAGCTGATGTGTTTCCTAGGAGCCTGTCCGAGAATAGACTGACCCAAATGGTTTGCCCTCGCTACGATCGCTGTTCTCGGACAGGCTCCTAGGATTGTTAAATGACTTTTGAGTACCGTTGTTCCGTCGCATTTCTCAGGTAACGATCAAACACCATGCAAATATTACGTATCAGTAAACGGCCACCGGGCATAACCGATACATTTTTGTCGCTAACAGAAACTAAGCCTTCTTGCTCCATTCTGCTAAGTTCTTCCAGTTCAGTGTTAAAATAATCATCAAACTTGATATTAAACTGAGTTTCTATTGTGCTTTTTTCCAAGCCGAAGTGACAAATCAGTTGGGTAATGACTGCACGCCGTAGCACGTCATCATTGTTTAGTTCAACACCGCGATATACTGGTAATTTATCCGCATCAATCAATTCGTAATAGCTTGCCAGGTCTTTAACATTTTGGCTATAAGTATCTCCGATTTGACCGATAGACGTAATCCCCATTGCGACGAGATCGCAATCGGAATGGGTTGAATAGCCCTGGAAGTTTCGATAAAGCGTTCCTTGGCGTTGCGCGATGGCAAGTTCATCGTCAGGTTTAGCAAAATGATCCATGCCAATATAAACGTATCCTGCCGTTCTTAGTTTCTCGATAGTTTGCTGTAGAATGAGCAACTTCTCTTGTGCAGAAGGTAAATCAGCTTTATTGATGCGGCGTTGTGGTTTAAACATTTCAGGCAAGTGCGCATAATTAAAAACAGACAAACGATCAGGTGCAGTGTCTATAACCCAGTCTATGGTATTATTAAAGGATTCTGCCGTTTGCAAGGGTAATCCATAAATGAGATCAATGCTGATGGATTTAAACCCTTGTTGGCGGGCATTGTTAATGGCTGCCAATGTCACTTCGTTTGGTTGAATTCGGTTAACCGCTTTTTGAACGTTCGGATCCACATCTTGCACACCTAAGCTGAGGCGATTAAAGCCAATTTCCCTGAGTACCGCAATGGTTTTGGCTGAGACTTCTCGAGGATCAATTTCGATGGAGTATTCACCGATAGAATCGTTCGCTAAGTTAAAATGCTGACGGGTGACGGCCATGAGTTCGCGCATTTCATTATGCTTAATAAAGGTAGGAGTACCGCCGCCCCAGTGCAATTGCTTGACCACTCGGTTATCGTCAATAAGTTTGCTGTGCATGGTTATTTCTTTGTGCATTCGGTCGAGATAAGGACGCGCTTTGCTGCGGTCTTTGGTGACGACTTTGTTACAACCGCAATAAAAACAAACCGTATCGCAAAAGGGAATATGGAAATATAAAGACAGCGGTGTTGGAACATTTTCAGCTTGGCTTATTGCATTGGTTTTTTCACAATGTTGAACATATTGTTTAGCGGTAAATTGCTCATTGAATTGCACCGCTGTGGGATAGGATGTGTATCTTGGACCTGCCTTATCATGCCGTTTTATAAGTTCAAGATCGAAAATGATAGATTGGTCCATAAGATTTCCTGATAATAATGATGTGGATTTCGTTATAGATTATAATGTTAATCGTATTTGATCGCCATCAAACTTTTTAAAAACGATGGACTGGTAGGCCGCTTAAAGTATTTTTAGGGGTGTCTCTGACTGTAAGGATAATCAACCGTTTATGTTAATTAAGTTTTCAAAAATGCATGGCTTAGGGAATGATTTTGTGGTGTTAGATGCGATTAACCAAAATATATCGCTGAATTCCCAGCAGATTAAATTTATTGCAGATCGTCATTTTGGTATAGGCTGCGACCAATTGCTGCTGGTTGAGTCTCCTGAGTCAGCCGCTGCCGAGTTCAAATATCGCATATTTAACGCCGATGGAAACGAGGTGGAGCAATGCGGAAATGGGGCGCGTTGTTTTGCGCGTTTTGTAGTGGATAAAGGATTAAGCCAAAATAGCGCAATTTGTGTAGAAACCAATACGGGTAATATTGTTTTACAACTGATGGATGATTCCCTGGTAGAAGTGAATATGGGGCAGCCTATTTTAAATCCAGAGGACGTTCCATTCATTGCTGAGAAGCAAGCGTCGAGTTATTCGATTGAAGTAGTCAGTACAGACTCTGCTGCCGAAACACGGCAATTCTCCGTGGCTGTGGTGTCCATGGGAAACCCGCATATGGTGATGACCGTTGCAGATGTTAGCAAAGCAGCGGTTGAAACACTGGGGCCAGTGCTGGAACAACATCCACGGTTTCCCCAGAAGGTTAATGTAGGTTTTATGCAAGTTGTTGATCGGGAACATATTATGCTTCGTGTTTTTGAGAGAGGCGTGGGTGAAACTCTTGCTTGTGGCAGCGGGGCGTGTGCGGCCGTGGTTGCGGGGATTAATCAAGGCGTTCTTAATAACGACGTTGCGGTTACCTTGGCTGGTGGCGTATTAAACATTCATTGGCAAGGCGGTGAAAGCGTGGTCAAGATGAAAGGGCCTGCTGTTCACGTCTTTGATGGCGAGTTTTTGTTGAATTAATCTTGTCGATAGGTTTAAGATTGTACCTAGGAGGCTGTTTTCGGATAGCCTCCTGGGTTGTAGTTTAAGGAAAAGTATAAGCATGACTATTCAAGGACCATCGAGTGAAAAAACGACTCCAAGTTCTATTTCTGCCAAAGATGTTATTGATTTTCTTCAGCAGAATGACGATTTTTTTGTCGAAAATCCCCAGTTATTGACAGATTTAGCGGTTCCTCATCCTAACGGAGGTGTGGTTTCGTTGATTGAACGACAGGTTGCTTTGCTGCGTACTGAAAACAAAGATCTGCGTAACAAAAGAAAAGAACTCATCGAGATTGCGAAAGAAAATGATCAGCTGATGTTACGATTACATCAGGTGAGTACCGAATTGGTTAAGGCAAAAAATATCGATGAATATTTAGCAATTATCAACGAACGTTTACTGGTCGATTTTAACGCGCATGCGGTTGTCATTAAATTGATCGGAGAATTTAATGCATCACGGCCCGATGTATTAGTGCCGCGTGATGCAGCAAGCCTAAAACCTTTCGACTCCATTCTCAAGCAAGGAAATCCTATCTGTGGGCGTTTCAATAAACAGCAGTTGGAATCTTTGTTTATAGAGAAGGTTGAAAAAATAAAATCGGTTGCTTTTGTCCCGATTATGAACGGTGATCAAGCGATGGGTTTTTTCGCCGTTGCGAGTAATGATCAGAATAGATTTAAGGCCGGCATTAGCACTGTGTTTTTAAGCCAGCTTGCCGAGATAGCATCGGCTTCTCTACAGCGATTTTTTAATGAGTCATAAGCTTTTAGTGTGACGTGCTTGAGGTGCTTTTCTTAATTGAAATCAACAGAGTTACTTGTTCTTGATGATTTTTACACATATTTAAAAAATGAACGTCGTTATTCGCCGAATACCTTACTTTCCTATCAGCGTGATCTAGTTCAATTTGCCGAGTATTGTGAGCAGCAAGACATTGCATCTTGGTCAGGGGTTAATCCCAATAGCGTCAGACTGTTTGCGGCAAGTCTGTACCGCAAAGGTTTAACGGGAAAAAGCATACAGCGAAAACTTTCTGCCGTGCGAGGTTTTTTTCGTTATTTGCAAAGAGAAAAATGGCTTGATAGTAATCCAGCAGATGGAGTGGCTGCACCCAAATCGGCAAAAAAACTACCCAATACGCTTGATGTAGATCAAGTCAATGCATTATTGAAAACTCCACCTGAAGCGCAAAGCCTCATCGAAGTACGAGATTGGGCGATGATGGAATTACTCTATTCTTCAGGATTAAGGCTTGCCGAACTAATCCGTCTTGATCTCAAAGATCTCGATCTTCAGCAAGGCCTGGTGAAAGTACTCGGTAAAGGAAGTAAAACACGTTTGCTTCCCGTGGGCACAAAAGCCAAAGAGGCCTTGCTTCATTGGCTTAACTTGAGACATCAGTGGTCAAAAGAAGAAATCCAAGCGGTATTCCTTTCTCAGCGCGGAAGTCGATTAGCAGCACGTAGTGTGCAAGCAAGATTGGCTAACAAAGGAAAAATGTCAGATGTTACTGGTTCATTGCACCCGCATCGATTACGCCATTCATTTGCCAGTCATTTGCTAGAATCCAGTGGCGATATACGTGCCGTTCAGGAATTGCTGGGACACAGTAATATCAGCACCACTCAGGTCTATACCCATCTCGATTTTCAACACCTGGCGAGTGTGTATGAAAATGCGCATCCTCGGGCGAAGAAAAGCTGAGTATGCTTGAACAGTGATTGCAAAAATGATCTTAGTTGCGCATATCCCGTTGAAAATTTACCCAAGGCGCGCTCACCTTGATTAATGACCTACAAAGGTGGTTATCTCGGTGCGCTATCATGTAAAATCAGTGTTTTAGTCAGATACACAAGGGTTAGATCATTGGAACAATACCGGGGTACAACAATCTTATGCGTGCGGCGTGCTGATAAAGTAGTCATTGGCGGTGACGGTCAAGTGAGTTTAGGCAATACCGTGATGAAAGGAAATGCTCGAAAAGTCAGGCGTTTATATAAGGATAAGGTGATTGCAGGCTTTGCGGGTGGAACGGCTGATGCGTTTACTTTGTTTGAGCGTTTTGAAGCCAAGCTGGAAAAACACTCAGGGCATTTAACTCGTTCAGCGGTGGAATTGGCCAAGGATTGGCGTACGGATCGTGCTTTACGCCGTTTAGAAGCCCTATTAGCAGTGGCAGATAAAACGACTTCATTAGTGATTACGGGCAATGGTGATGTGATTGAACCGGAAAATGGACTTATTGCGATAGGTTCTGGTGGGCCCTTTGCGCAATCAGCGGCGCGTGCGTTAAGAGAGAATACTGAACTGGGAGCACGTGAGGTCGTAGAGACTGCATTGAATATTGCTGCGGACATCTGTATTTATACCAACCATAATTTGATCTTCGAAGAGATTGATTGCAGTGAATAGTTCACTGATATAAATAGTTCATCCAGAACATAGCGAAGTTAGGAAAAGAAACATGTCGGAAATGACACCAAGAGAAATCGTACAAGAGTTAGATAAACACATTATCGGTCAACAAGAAGCGAAGCGCGCAGTTGCGATTGCGTTACGAAATCGCTGGCGTCGAGGCCAAATTGATGAGCCATTGCGTAGTGAAATAACGCCAAAAAACATTTTAATGATCGGTCCAACGGGCGTAGGAAAAACTGAAATCGCTCGACGTCTGGCGAAGTTAGCTAATGCACCCTTTGTAAAAGTTGAGGCCACAAAATTCACTGAAGTGGGTTATGTGGGTCGAGATGTCGAGTCGATTATACGCGATCTCATGGAGGTCTCGCTTAAGCTCACACGAGAACAAGAAACCGCAAAAGTAAAATATCGTGCGGAAGAAGCGGCAGAAGAGCGTGTATTAGATGCTTTGTTACGACCGGCTCGCAGCGAGGGAAATAATACCTCAAATCATAAGGACGATGAGTCAGGAACTCGCCAACGTTTTCGCAAGATGTTGCGTGAAGGAAAGCTTGATGACAAGCAAATTGAACTTGAATTACAAGAACCTAATGTCGGTATAGAAATAATGAGTCCTCCAGGTATGGAAGACATGACTAGTCAGTTGCAAGGAATATTTCAGAATATATCCAGTACTCGCACGCGGCAGCGCAAGATTTTGATCAAAGACGCACTCAAGGCCTTAGCGGATGAAGAAGCTGGTAAGTTGGTGAACGATGACAAGATCAAAGCCGCCGCTTTGCATGCCGTAGAACAAAACGGTATCGTGTTTCTAGATGAAATGGATAAAATATGCAAACGCTCGGAGCAAACGGGCGGAGATGTTTCACGCGAAGGTGTACAGCGCGATTTATTGCCCTTGGTGGAAGGTTCTACGGTGACTACAAAATATGGAATGATTAAAACAGATCACATCTTGTTTATCGCCTCTGGTGCTTTTCATTTATCGAAACCCTCCGATCTTATTCCTGAATTACAAGGGCGTTTACCCATTCGGGTTGAGTTGAGTGCCTTAGGGGTAGAGGACTTTGTTAAGATTTTAACGGAGCCGGATGCTTCTTTGACTGAGCAATATAAAGCACTGATGAATGCAGAAAATATGCAGTTATCTTTCACCGAAGATGGTGTAGCACGCATTGCTGAATTTGCTTGGCAAATTAATGAACGGACTGAAAATATTGGTGCCCGACGATTGCATACGGTACTCGAAAGATTACTGGAAACTATTTCCTTCGAAGCTTCGGATAAATCGGGTCAAACTTTAGTCGTGAATAAATCCTATGTTGAAGAAAACTTAGCGAGTCTGGCTGATAATGAAGACTTAAGTCGATATATTTTGTAATGGGGTCTAACATGAATAAGACCAATGATACTCAAGTCACTCCTACTGAGATTAAACTGCATCAGCAATCTAAAGTGCTAGAAATTACTTTTAGTGATGGCCGTCAATTCGATTATTCATGTGAATTTCTGCGAGTCTATTCTCCTTCAGCGGAAGTCCAGGGGCACGGGCCAGGGCAGGAAGTACTGCAGTTGGGTAAGGAGGATGTCACTATTGATGCGCTTGAACCTGTGGGTAATTACGCGATCAAACCCACATTTTCTGACGGCCATTCGACCGGGATATTTTCTTGGGTTTTATTATACAGTATGGGTCTTGATCAAAAAGAGATGTGGAATGATTATCTCAATAGATTGCAAAAAGCCGACTATCAACGAAAAAGCAAAACTTCCTAAGAATAAATGAGAATCATTATGACGAATTCTGAAAAAAAGGAAAATCAAACACATTTTGGCTATGAGCAAGTCGAGCAGTCGGCAAAGGCAGGCAAAGTAGCCAATGTTTTCCATTCTGTGGCGGAAAATTATGACCTTATGAATGATTTGATGTCATTTGGAATTCATCGACTATGGAAACGTATCGTTGTTGAGTTCGTGCGTCCTAGGGAAGGGCAAAAAATTCTTGATCTGGCGGGTGGAACCGGTGATTTGAGCTTAAAAATTGCGCCGCATGTGGGTGATAGAGGACAAGTCATATTGTCTGATATCAATGGCTCGATGCTGAGCATAGGGCGCGACCGAACGATAGATAATGGCTTGTTCCATAATATTAAATGCATACAAGTCAATGCTGAACTTTTGCCTTTTCCAGATAATTATTTTGATTGCATTACCATCGCGTTTGGCTTGCGCAACGTAACCGATAAGGATAAAGCGTTAGCGGCTATGTATAGAGTATTGAAGCCAGGTGGTAAATTATTAGTATTGGAGTTTTCCAAACCGATTTTACCGGGATTAAAACCAGTTTATGATTTTTATTCGTTTAAACTCTTGCCAAAAATTGGCAAGCTGGTCGCGAATGACGAGGACAGTTATCGTTATCTTTCGGAGTCTATTCGAATGCATCCCGATCAAGGAATGTTGAAAAAAATGATGGAGGCTGTAGGTTATTCACGTTGTGATTATATCAATATGTCAGGAGGTATTGTTGCTCTACATCGTGGATATAAATTTTGAACGATTTGACACAGTATGCAGGTTTTTGGCGTAGGCTTGCTGCATCTATCATCGATAGCATTATCTTTTTAATTCTTTTTGTTTTGATTCGAGGTGCGCTGGGGATTATGAATAACTTACCCATGGCAAGCATGGATCTCGCATCTGTAAGTTTGAGTCAGATATTATGGCAAACATTCTCCATATGGGAAACCCTAATCAGTTTATTGCTAACGGTATTAATGTGGAAGAAATTTTTAGGAACACCCGGAAAGCTGTTTTTCGATTGCATCGTTGTTGATGAAAAAACCCATCAGCCAATGAAAGTCGGACAGGCTTTAGTGCGTTATTTGTCATATTATATTTCAATAATTCCTCTGGGCTTGGGTTTTATCTGGATCGCCTTTGATAAAAAGAAGCAAGGGTTTCATGACAAAATAGCCAAGACCGTGGTTATTATGCAACATAAACCACCTGTCGATTCAGAGTCAGAAAAATCTTTAGCACAATTAATGAAGGAAGTGCGTTGAAATTGCCTCATCCCTTAATTGCTACAATCGAAGTTGCTTTTAACCGGGCGATAAGTTTTGACGATAATGCACGCAATCAATTTATAGCGATGTCTGGTAAGGTCATTGCGATACATCTATCAGGATTGGAATTAGTCATTTATCTAGCGCCAAGCTTAGATGGAGTTCAGTTGCTTGCTGAATACGCGGCTGAAGCAGATACGACAATACAAGGAACACCCTTGGCATTGTTTGCAACCGCTGTGAATAAAACAAAAGCGGGCGTTCTTAGTGGCGATGTTGTGATCTCTGGTGACTTAGAGCTAGGACAAAAATTCCAGCGTATTTTAGAAAATATTGATATTGATTTCGAAGAGCCGCTTTCTCAAGTTGTTGGCGACGTGGTAGCACATCAAATGGCAAGTGTTGCACGAGATGGTTTAAGTTGGCTTGATAATACATTTAATACGTTTGCACTCGATTCAGTCGAGTATTTTTCCGAAGAAAGCAAAGATATTGTGACGAACTATGAATTGGAAGTATTTAACCAAAAAGTTGATGTGCTGCGTAATGATTGTGCTCGACTTGAGCTGCGTATAGAAAATCTACTACAGCGGTTGGAAGGTTTAAACGATTGATAAAAATTTCTCAGATTTCACGTTTGATTTTTATCAATCGAATACTCGTACGGCATGGTTTAGATGATATTGTTTTTGCCACTCATTTATTTCGACCCTTACGGTTTGTGCAGAAATTTTTCCCCTGGAATTGGTTTCGCAAAGAGGCGACCCCCATTGGTGGGCGTATTCGTTGTGCTTTAGAAGACTTAGGTCCTATTTTTGTTAAATTTGGTCAGATGCTTTCTACTCGGCCTGATTTACTTCCAGCAGATATCGCCAAAGAACTAGCGCTATTGCAAGACCAAGTACCTCCGTTTTCGGGGCGGCTTGCAAAGCAAATTATCGAAGATGCTTATGGCTATCCGTTGGAAGAAGTTTTTGACGAGTTTGATGAAAATCCGCTTGCGTCAGCTTCTATTGCACAAGTTCATACTGCGAAATTAAAAAACGGAAAGAGTGTCATCGTAAAGGTAGTGCGCCCTGATATTATAAAGACCATAAAGCGAGATATAGGCTTGTTATTTATTATTGCCGAACTTGCCGAGCGTTATTGGAATGAAGGCAAACGACTAAGGCCGATAGAAGTTGTTACTGAATATGAAAAAACTATTATTGATGAACTTGACCTTATGCGTGAAGCCGCAAATGCTTCTCAGATTAGGCGTAATTTCTTAAATTCAAAATTATTATACATTCCAGAAATCTATTGGCCTCATACGCGTAAGAACGTCATGGTCATGGAGCGAATATCTGGAATTCGGGTGAGTGATTTAGTAAAATTAAAACAGGCTGGAGTTGATCTGGTTGCGTTATCTGAGCGTGGAGTGGAGATATTTTTTACTCAGGTTTTTCGCGATAATTTTTTCCATGCTGATATGCATCCAGGGAATATTTTTGTTTCACTTAAAGGTCAATATATTGCGGTAGATTTTGGCATAATTGGCACGTTAACCTCCGATGACCAGCATTATCTTGCGGAAAATTTTCTTGCATTTTTTAAACGCGATTATCGCCGTGTTGCAGAATTACATGTGGAATCAGAATGGGTCCCTCGTGGAACAAGTATAGAAGACTTTGAGTCGGCTATTCGAACAGTGTGTGAACCGATATTTGAAAAACCATTAAAAGATATTTCATTTGGCCAAGTATTATTACGCCTTTTTCAAACAGCGCGACGGTTTAATATGGAAGTTCAGCCGCAGTTGGTTTTATTACAGAAGACGCTATTAAATATCGAAGGACTGGGGCGCGAGCTTAATCCAGAGTTGGATTTATGGAAGACGGCTAAACCCTATCTCGAAAATTGGATGATGACACGTGTGGGGCCAAAGGCGGTATTTCAATCGTTAAAATCTAAGTGGCCGCTGTGGATGGAAAAATTCCCCGAAATTCCGGAGCTATTATACGACACATTAACACTTGCCAAAGGTAGTTATGCTTCCTTGGAGGAACGAGAGAGTCAGGGTCTGCTCATTAAACAAGAGCTTAACGCTGCGGTTAAACATATTTATCTTTTATCGTCGGCGGTATTGCTGATCATCTTGGCAATATTTGTGTATTTATTATCGTTTAGTGCAGTTGCAAATATTTCCAGTGTTCCGATCGCAAGTTGGGTGTTGGCAATAATGGGTGGTATTTTGTTTTATATGGGTTGGAAGCAAATTCTGAAAAAATGACTATGTCATCTAAGTCTGAGCATTCTTTTCACTACTTATGGAGGGATAAAAATGAGGTTAAATTGCTCGTCGATTCCCCGCGAATTTTTCCCTCCATGCTTGCTGCCATTTATACAGCAAGAAATTTCATTTTATTCGAGATGTACTTAATTCAATCGGGACAGATTGTCGACAAATTTATTGCGGCATTTCTCCTAGCGGCTCAGCGGGGAGTAAAGATCTACTTACTATTTGATGCTTTCGGTGCGGGTAGTTTCTCTAGTAAAGACCATAAACGCCTTGAGAATGAAAATATTGAGCTTGAATACTATAATCCTATCAAGCTAGGTGAATTGCGTAGAGGGCTATTTCGTAATCACCGAAAATTACTCGTAGTGGATAATAAAACTGTGTTTGTGGGAGGAATCGGTATAACAGATGTGTTCGATCATGAGAGCAACCAGAAACTCTATTGGCGGGAGACTGTTTTGCAAATTCAAGGTTCGTGTATCGAGGACTGGATTGATCTGTTTAAGTCAACATGGTTATTGACTACCAAACGAGGCCTGCAACTCAAACATCCGACGATGGAGCGTGTAACGAATGAATATATAAATGATGAGCAACTCGATAAAGATCCGGTAGCAAAAAATGTATTGGGCCGACTTACATTGGCAAAAGGTCCCGGTAAGCAAGAAATTAAGAGATCCTTCATCAATCGAGTGCGGCGAGCCAAAAAATGTGTTTGGGTCGCTACTGCTTATTTTATGCCCTCATTGAAAGTGAGGCGTGAATTAGCCAGAGCTGCTAGGCGCGGTGTTGAAGTGTCGCTTATTCTGCCAGGAAGCCATATTGATCACCCTGCAGTACGGCATGCGGGCCGTCGTTTTTACCTGTCGCTATTAAATGCAGGTGTGAATATTTACGAATACCAGCCACGCTTTATGCATCAAAAAGTATTGCTTTGTGATAACTGGGTATCCATTGGCTCGAGTAACTTGGATCGATGGAATTTCCGTTGGAATTTGGAGGCAAACCAAGAGATAGAGGATGCTGAATTTGTTAAGAAGGTTATTGGGATGTTGCAGAAAGATAGAGCAGAGTCGCAACATATACAATTATCGGATTGGAAAAGGCGGCCGTTTCGTTTACGAGTTCTAACGTGGTTTTGGGGGGGGGTGGATATCTGGTTGGATAGTTATATTCGTAAACAGCTACTTAAAAAGAAAAAATAGTTTTAGAATTGATTATTTATTGAGTCTGCTTGGCTAACTAACGATGAAAGGATCGTTTTGCATGTATAGAGTCTTGATTTTTTTGCTAGGAATAGCATCACTTTTTTTCTTCTCGGTATCGACTAGTTACGCGGATGATTCCTGTTCGTGCAAGCCGCCTATCCCTGAGTATAATATTGATGAATTACTCGCTTGTTTTCAGGATACGCGATGCAAGGCCTCTAAACTAGATCTAAAGATATCGTTGCGCGCACAAGGGCGTAATTTGGCGAATTCAATTAAGAACTATATGCTTTTGGTGAATAATCCCATCCTTGATTCGAAAGACTATGATGCTTACCTGCAAAAAATTGATAAGGGAAGAAGGCAATTAATTGCCTTGGAAAAGAGTATTGATTTCACCGGTTACGATAAACTAATAGAACCTGTATATATAGACTACGATAATCCAGAAAAATCTTACCACCGGCACCATTACACTTTTAACTTAGGTTACGAATACGTTAGCTTAGATACGATTTTTCAAACCGGTGTACCACGAATCGGTTTTTACCACTATCGTCGCTATGGGGAGACACCCACGGTTAACGAAGGTCTAAACTATTATGGCTTGCATGTGTTTGGCGCCATTCAGTTAACGAGTTCAGGGGAGGTCAATACTAACGTAACAAATGAGGTTTCCAATACTTTGCAATTATCTGGGGGGATGTTTGTTCCCTTTTTTCATTCGCCTATTCGGCTTGATAATTCTTTGAGCGATTTTCTGGGGGCGGTATTAAAAGTCGGTATTAAAAAGAACGAAACAGATGATCAAGCAAAGTCTACTGTCTATGGCGGTTTCAGGGATGCGATCAATCCAGAGACTTATGTTGAGATATTGTATGGAAAAACTCAGGGTCTGCGTTCGAATAGATTGGAGATAGGCGTGCAAATGCCGATTTATAAATTCGGTCAAGGAACGCGTATTTTTTTTGGAGGCATTGCTAATCTCGCATTACCCTGGGATAGCAAGGCAACCGAAAAAGATGTGCTGCGCTTCTATCTTGATTGGAATGCGGATATTGAAAAAATACTCGGTGGATTTAAAGCTGCGTTTGGAGTTTAATTTAATGCCTATTCGACGTGCGTGATATAGAAATGGCAGGTCTGAACAATAGACTTGGATGGGTAAGTGGGGTAGAGCAGAGTGCTTATACGCTGTTGAGTATTATTTTTGAAAGTAGACTAACATGCTTTCAGTGACATAAGTGCTTTTCATAAAAGGGATTAGAGAAAGAATGTATAAAAAAAACTGGTATAGCATGATTTGTTTATTGTTGTTGTCAATAAATGTATATGCAGAGCAAGCGCCGAAGTTTAGCTTGCCCTCGGACAATGGCATGGTGTCATTAACCGCGCTCAAAGGAAAAGTGGTATATGTCGACTTCTGGGCAACATGGTGTGGCCCTTGTCGAAAATCTTTTCCTTGGATGAACGAAATGAATGATAAGTATAAAAAGCAAGGATTAGAAATAATTGCGATTAGTATGGATTCTAAAAAAGAAAAGGTGGCAAAGTTTCTTGAAAAAGTTCCTGCTAATTTTACGATTGCCTACGACCCCGAAGGTGAAGTGGCTGACGCTTATAAAGTCCAAGTCATGCCGAGTTCTTATATTATTGATAGAAATGGAAAGCTTATAGAAAAACATTATGGGTTTAGAACAAAAGATAAATCTGATCTTGAAAAGGCCTTGCAAGCGGCGCTGAAATAGTCCGTCTATTGTCATTGTATGGTTTACAGAGCAAAGCGCCAGGTTTGGGTATAACATACTTGCAGCGAACTACATATTTTTCTAATCTTCAGGTAATGCATCAAATTCTTTTTTCTTGCTTTCAAACCAGTCTTTCATCGCTTGTGGCTTCTGCATAAGTTCTTGTATTTTATTCATGGCGGCCAGATGTGCATTATCTTTTTTTTGAAACATTTCCATGCCGTGCTGTTTGCTTAATTCTGCAATCTCTTCAAAAGTATTCGCCTGAAATTTTTCTTCACAAGCTCCGCCGAGTTGTTTGCAACTCATCGTTTTCATATATTCTCTCCTTGCTTTAGTCTAACCATAGGTTCTTTAATAAATAAACCCGTGGTTGATGACACGGAAAAAGTCAATACCAAAATCCTGTTAAAAGCTATAAACAAGCGTTACACCAAGCTCGCTATCGGTGTTTCTAATTTCATCCGGAACTTTGTCAGTATGCCGAATAGTCAAGGAAGTTTTCATGGCCATATTGCCAACAATTTGTGCAGATAATGCGGTGATAGATTTAGTAATCGTTGCATCTTCACCGATTTGCGACACTAACTCTTGAGTGAACAAGGTTTTTTCAGTAATGTCCCATTCATACTTTCCTCTTATTTGAAATACCGTTTCGCCTTCAGCGGAAGCGAAATCTAGTTTGCTTTCACGATAACCTGGACCAAACTCCGCATCCAGGCGCATGTTATCTTTATCCATTAAGCGTCGTCCGTAACCCAAAACGCCGCTGATTCGATAATCATAACCACTGAATCGATCATGCTCAGCATTACCTTCAACAAAAGCGTAGTTAAACTGACTAAACTTGTATGCTGTTTTTCCTTGTCCGGTATAGCGTTCGGAAGTTGTCGTTTTATCGTCCCCAGATTTTAGCGCTTCCAACCCCAAGGAATGACGCCAGTTATTACGCTCGTGCTGAAGGTTAAACTTCGCATTAGTCGTTTGTGTTTTGCTATTGCCATCGGTAAGCAATAAGCCAAGTTCAGCCCCTCCTTTCCATTCATCATTTGCTTGAACGCCAGCTATAGCAAGGCTGCTAATCATCATTCCGCCCATAGTAAACATCATGCAGTTACGCATTTATTCGCATCCTTATCAGTTTGTTTGTCAATTCATCTTCAGTATAAAACAAATTCCAAATTCCAAAATTGGCTATACTTTTATTAGGATAGAATATAATGAATAGCGGACTCAATTGCAATGCGAAGAGCTTAGGAGGCTGTTCTCGGGCGGGCGGGTTCTTGGTGTTCGCTGATTCTCAATAGTTGCAGACATCTATCCTGATACAGGGGCTGTCGATAAAGTTTACATGTAATGTAAGGTGTTTGTTTGAGATGTTTATTTGTTGTTAATATTCAACATCTTAATTGCGTAAACTGAAGTGGAATAGGTCTTGCTTATAAGTAGGTGTCACTAGTATAAGCACATTATAAATGCCTTTTTTGGGTACAAGGAAATTTGAAAAATGAGAACTAATAATTGCACGCCGCCTTTTGAAAAAAATCTGATATCCGCAGCAATATGTGTCGGACTTTTAGCAGTAACGTCTAATGCCCAGGCATTAATTTTAACCGCTGATACGCTCGTTACAATACCTAGTAATAGCTCATCAAATACTGATAGCGGCAGTAATTTTGCTGGGTCGAATTCGTTTCTTTCGGATGCTAATGGACTTAGTGAGGCTCGTGCCAATGGTAATGATACCGGTTGGATGTATTCAAACTCACGGGGCGATGGTATTTTTACGGCACAAAGCACAATTCAACAATCTGTTGAATTTACGAATACCACCGGTAGTATTCAAAATTACTTTTTTGATTTCACGATTAATTTTGGCAGCTTATCCTCAATAGCTTATATTCCTTTAGCGAATGAGGATTTTACGACAGCGGGTAATGAGGTTTCTATTACACTTAATGGCGCCGAAATATTTAATAGTACAGCTGAATTAACAACAAATACATCGGGAGCAAGCCTGATAACAGACGGGCTGGTACTAGGGAGTTACTCGCCAGGATCAGATTCCTATAATTGGGGGGAATACAGTGACACCTTGAATCTTGGTACCATCGGTATAGGTGAAACATTTACCCTAGAGTACGATATCACCACATTTGCAAGTAGTAATATCCCATATTCTGAATGCGAGGGTTTTGACTATAGCGAAGGTTATGGTGACGCGGAAGGTTATGGTGAGGCTGGTGGTAATGATGGCGATAACGGAGTCTCATTTTGCATAAATAATTTTGTCAAATCACAGTTTGGTGATCCTAATGGCTTTAGTTCAGCACCCATTAACAACAACACGGTAACCAGTTCAGCGGTTGCGGTATCAGAACCAAGCGCCTTATTTTTGCTGGGCGGAGGCCTAGCTGGTTTGGCTTATAGCAGAAGACGCAAACAACGCAATCGTTAAGCTGTAATTTATGTTGATGGAAAAAGGTGCTTATAGCGCCTTTTTTTGTGTTGCCAATATGTCCTCACAGCATAGTATAATTTCTTCAATTTGTTGATTGCGATCAAAGCCATGATAATAATTGGCAAATAATTTTACCTGTTTTTGAAGATCAGTATTTTGCATGGTTGATTTTATAAGGTCGGAGTAATCGGGTGATTTATCCCATGTTGGTACCATATCGCATAAACGTAACCATTTTAGTTTATTTGCCAACATCATTTGCTCTAACTGCATGGGTAGTAAAAGCTGGGGAATGCCCATTAACAGACACGCAGAGGCTACACCATGACCTGCATGGTTAATAACAAGATCCACTTTGCCCATAAGACTGTTCATTTGTACGGGATCATTTGAAAAAACCAGATTATCAGAGGCATGCGTGTTAATCATTTCATTGGAAAGCCCCGCGCAATGTAGCAAAATATTGGCATCTATTTGCCCAATACTGAATAACAATTTATCCAACAATCTATAGTTTTTTTTTGCATAAACAAAAATATTTTGCCTGTTGTTTGCTGGCCATTGTGCTGTTACACCCGTATTGTTACTAAATCTTGGCCCCCAATACGCATCAGCAGGGCGATTGTTATAGTGATCGAGTTCTGGAAATGTGCATAAGAAATTTTCTTCAATGGCAAATAACTCATGCAAATGGGATAGGCCTATTTTTGAATAATGCAGCAATACGGAGTTAATCACCGATAGCACCTGGCTTTCTATCTGTTCTAGAAACCCCGGTGCTGATTTTAACCAAGGCGTTAATGTGGGTAGCGGGTATATCGCTGGAGGAGAAAAAAAACCATTACCGTAATCGGTAGCTGGGATACCCAAGGTACGCGCTGCCAGTAATGCGGTTGGCGAGTGATCAGCAATAATGAGCTCAGTGTTGTTATGGATGAATTTTTTACGCCAATGCTCTACCAATGGTAACAATGTATCTATCGAATCATAACCAAGGCGTTGAATAATATCTGCATAGCTTATCGTCGGCGAGGTATGTTTTTTCGCTGGGCGCGAGAACGGCGCTGCTTCTATTTTTAAAGCATCATGCTTAAAAAAAGCAGCGGCGCTGGCAGTATTGCGCAATAGCGCGTTAACCGTATGTTTGCGCCGAATGAGTCCATCCGCTAGGGCTTGAAAGCCTGCGATATGTCCATAGCCGGCACCAAGTTCCCAACAGAATGTAATATTTGACATAGGCTAAAATACTACACTTTAACAAAATCTAGAGGGTATATATTATAATTATACCTGCGCAGGAAAGAGGTGCAACAATGTTGCAAACACCATTCTTAGTTTCAAGCTTTTTTCTGATAAGTATTGTGTGAATTATGAAGTGTTTGCTAATCTATACCTATCTCTCAAACACCACGGGTATAGAGGGGGCTTAATTAACAATTGAGAGAATATTCTGGAAAATATGAATGAAAAACAAGAAGTGAGAACATGCTATGAATCGATGTGAATGGGCAAATTCAAATCAATTGGAAATTGAGCATCATGATGAAGAATGGGGTGTTCCCGTCCACGACGATAGGCTCCTATTTGAGATGCTAATCCTTGAAGGTGCGCAATCAGGACTCAGCTGGGCAACTATCCTGCAAAAGAGAAATGGATACGTAAAGGCTTTTGATAATTTTGATGCCGTTAAAATATCAAAATATTCAGAAAAGAAAATTGAAAAATTACTTCAAGATCCCAGAATAGTCAGAAACAAATTAAAGGTCAATGCGACTGTTACAAATGCAAATCGGTTTTTAGAGCTGCAAAAAGAATATGGGAGTTTTAATAAATATATTTGGTCTTTCGTAGGTGGAAAACCTATCAATAACAAATGGAAGGCATTATCAGAAGTTCCGGCAAGCTCACTAGAATCAGATGATATGAGTAAAAGCCTAAAGAAAAAGGGTTTCAAATTTATCGGTTCCACTACTTGCTACGCATATATGCAAGCTGTTGGAATGGTTAACGACCATGTTGTTTCGTGTTTCCGTTATTCTGAAGTTATAAAATTACAGAGTAATTCATGATACGTGTTCGAGAATGAAATATTTCAAAAAAAGGAAAATAGGAAATAGGAAATAGGAAATAGGAAAAGCGGAAATAGGGGACAGGGCGGAAACGGAAATAGGGGACAGACCACTATTAATTTGCTAAACACCTAAATTTCAAACGCCATGGGTATATTGTTATCAGGTGTAATTAACCGGTAGTTGAATAATTTTTTCTACCAGCATTTTTATTTCGTTGCCTCTATTGATTACAATGGCAAAATGACAATTGATTCAACGGGGTCGTGTCTTGCCTTTTGATTTCACGATTCTATTGTCTGTTAGATCAAGAGACCAAGGCTTCCAAAGGGATGTGTAGATTATCGTGCAGCTTTTTGATCATTGGGCATGTGAGGTTTCGACGTCCATTTAATATTAACGGAACAGATCGCATCGTAATATTACTCAGCGTGGTAATCGTTGTCAGGATATGCTTTTTAAAGAAAGTGATAATGAATATTCCCTTGTGCAATCATAAATATGTTTAATATATACTGATCGATCTTTACTCATAATGGCCGTGCCTCATCAAGTATCCGATCACGCAAATATTTATTTAAGCCATTATCAGAAATAACATCGACTTTTCGTGAGAGAATTTCAGATAAGTCCTGTTGTAAGCCAGCCATATCCAACAGACTGCGCCCCTTTTCCATAGAAACAAGAATATCGATATCACTTTCTAAGGTTTCTTCTTCTCTGGAAACAGAGCCAAAAACTCTTACATTAAAAGGCGCCTCGCTTAGTTGCCAATAGCGAGTAATTGTTCTCTGTCTTTTCTCTCGATGTTTCGCACACTAGCGGTTTTTTGTGACCGTATGATTGGTTATTTATCCACCTTTAAAGGGTGGTTGGGTCGTTTTCAGCGCATGATTAACTCTATCTTTACAATATAATAAAATTCTAATATACTTATTTGGATTAGCAGATTGGATGATATTTACCAGAGGGTGCATAGAGTGGGAAGTGACGAGAATAGACTGATTCATTATTCAGTGGATAAACCAGGAAGGGTAACCGCAGCTATGCTGGTTTCTACCGTACTGGCCATCATGCTGGCTGTGCTTCCCAGTATTTGGCCTGCGACATTTTCAATGCTGAATCCGTTGGCAGTGGATACCGACCCAGAGAACATGTTGTCTAGCGAGGAACCGGTAAGGGTGTTTCATCAGCAGATGAAGCAGGCATTTTCCTTAAGCGATATGGTCGTGGTCGGGGTGATTAATGATGTGCATCCTGAAGGTGTTTTTAATCCGCAAACCCTTGCTCAGGTATTTGAGTTGACGGAGTTTGCAAAGACCTTGGTGTGGCCAGATCCTAAGCCTATTCCCGGCCAACCTGAATCACTAAAAGGGGTGATTGAAGTTGATATGATCGCGCCATCCCTGCTTGATAGCATCGAACAAGCTGGCCTAGGGTCAGTAAAATTTGATTGGCTAATGCCTGAGCCCCCGGCGACTCAGGAACAAGCTCTCTCGATTCGAGATAAGGCGCAAAAAATTCCTCTACTAAATGGAACCTTGGTGAGTGACGATGGTAAAGCGATTGCGATTTACCTTCCTCTATCAGACAAGCATTACAGCTATCAAGTGAAAGAGGCGTTGGAAGAAAAAATAACAAGCTGGGGCAGTGATCATAATAACCAATTTCATATTACCGGTTTGCCGGTGGCTGAAGCCACCTTTGGCATTGAGATGTTTTATCAAATGGCGATTTCAGCACCCTTGGCGATGTTGCTTATCTTTTTATTACTTTGGTTTTTTTTCAAAAAACTAAGCATTGTTATATCGCCAATGATTGTTGCAATGGTGAGTTCATTGACGACGATGGGTGTGTTCATCGCGACGGGTAATACGATTCATATAATGAGTTCGATGATCCCTATTTTTATAATGCCTATAGCGGTTCTGGACTCGGTACATATTTTGTCTGAATTTTTTGATGAGTATCAAAAAACTCGAGATCGCAAATCGACCTTGATCAAGGTGATGGGGCATTTATTTAAGCCGATGTTATTCACTACCTTAACCACGATGGCAGGTTTTGCTTCGCTTTATTTTACGCCGATACCGCCGGTTCAGGTTTTTGGCTTGTTTGTCGCGTTAGGTGTGTTCCTCGCTTGGTTTTGGACGATTACTTTTATTCCCGCTTTCATTATGTTTATTCCAGAGAAAAAACTAGAAAACTTTGGCTATGTCAGTGGTGATGGTAGCGCGGAGAATAGTTTGTTATCCAGAGTATTAAAAAAAACAGGTCGTTTTAGTTTTCAACAACGAAAATTAATTATTTTGGGAACCTTGGTTATGCTAGTTGTTGCTGTAATGGGTATCAAGAAAATCAATATTAATGATAACCCTACTAAATGGTTTGAAGAGTCTCATCCGATCCGGGTTGCCGATCGTGTGCTTAATGAAAAGTTTGCGGGAACCTATCTGACTTATCTCGCCTTGGAATCGAACGCGGTCGCGGTTTCGCTGGACAACTATGCTACAGGCTTAATGAGAAAAGTGATTGCTGAGCAAAAGATATCGGGTAATGGCGAAGCAGCCCAGCTTGCTGCGATCAATAAAAAAATAGTGAATGCGATTACGCAAAAAGTCAAAGTGAATGTCACGCAGAATGAATTAATCCTATTCTTAGACTCCTATATAGAGATGCAAATAGAGGAAGCAGAATCAGCGGATATGGATGTGTGGGAGCAAGTACAAGCAGTCATCGATGCTGAAAAACAAAAAGTAGAACTTTTTAAAGATCCTGAAATTCTTAATTATATCGAAGGTCTACAGGAATATCTGAAAACTATTTCGGTGGTGGGTAAATCGAACTCTCTGGTGGATATTGTCAAAACAGTTTATCGCGAGTTACACCTGGGAAATATTGAAGATTTTCGCATTCCTGATAATCGAAATGCGGTCGCTCAAACATTAATAAGTTATCAAAATAGTCATAGACCACATGACTTATGGCATTTTGTAACGCCGGATTATCGCAAGGCTAATATTATGTTGCAGTTAAGCAGTGGGGATAATCAAGATATGTTGATTGTGGAGCAGGCGGTTAAAGAATATTTTGAAAATAATCCTCCCCCGGTTGAGTTGTCTTATCGCTGGTTTGGCTTAACGTATATTAACAGTGTTTGGCAGGAGAAAATGGTTGCAGGTATGGCGAACGCTCTGGCTGGAAGTTTTATTGTCGTTTTTATAATGATGAGTTTTCTGTTTCGATCCATGTTATGGGGGCTTCTCTCTATGATTCCGCTAACGATGAGCCTGGGTTTTATTTACGGCGTTATTGGTTTGATCGGCAAGGATTACGATATGCCTGTTGCAGTACTCAGTGCTTTGAGCTTAGGGCTGGCGATTGATTATGCGATTCATTTTCTTTCTCGTTCCCGCCAGTTTTATGCCCTACATGGTAACTGGCCGGATACCTTGAACGCAGTATTTGCCGAACCCGCACGTGCGATTACCCGTAATGCGATTATTGTAGGCGTAGGGTTTTTACCGCTATTAGCTGCGCCGCTGGTACCGTATCAAACCGTTGGGGTGTTAATCGCTTCGATATTGATAAGCGCAGGAATTGCCTCTTTATTGATGCTTCCCGCATTAATAACGATGCTACAAAAATACTTATGGGTATCGTCAAAATGAATAAACATCATTTATATTTGCGTTTTTTTTGCATCCAAGTAGTGCTGAGTTTTTTCTTTATAAGCCCTGTAGTCGCTAAACCCTTGTCAGTGGATGAGATTGTGCAACGTTCTAATCAGGCGGTTTATTACCAAGGTAAAAGCGGTCGCGCACAGATTTCTATGGTGATTACGGATAATCAGGGCCGTGAGAGAAAGCGCAGAATGACGGTGTTACGCAGAGATGCTGCTGACTCTGATGAGGTTGCAGGATTAGCCTATCTAGGTGATCAGAAGTTTTATGTTTATCTGCATCGCCCCGCTGACGTCAGCAAGATGACATTCTTGATATGGAAACATTTGCGGAAAAATGATTCACGCTGGGTTTATCTACCTGCGCTGGATTTAGTAAAACGAATTGCGGCAAGCGATAAGCGTACGAGTTTTGTCGGTTCGGACTTCTTCTATGAAGATATTTCAGGGAGAAATTTGCAAGAAGATAATTTTACCTTAGAAGAAACTACGGATAAGTTGTATGTCATAAAAGGAGTCCCTAAAGACCCAGGTTCAGTAGAGTTTTCGTATTATAGACTCTATATTCATAGGCAGAGTTTTATTCCTATAACTATCGAATATTTCGATAAAAATGATAGAAAGTATCGTATTGCTAAGGCATTGAAGCAGGAGAATATCAGCGGCTTTCCTACAGTGACGAAGGCCAGCATGGAAAATTTATTGACCGGGAGTAAGACGGTAATGCGCTATCGAAAAGTGGAATACAATATTAATCTTGATGATCAGCTTTTTTCAGAGCGTTATTTAAGAAAGCCACCTAAGAAATATCTGCGGTAGTAGGAATCTATGGCGGGTGTTCTTAGATTTTTTCTTCTGTGATCTCCGTGGTTCATTATCAGGATTATTTTATAAAACTAGGGTTTGAAACAAGATGCCATTGAAGTTGTTAATTATTCCTCAAGTTATTAAAGTAATTTTTGTTTGTTTTTTGTTCGGTGTTTTATCTTTGGCAAATGCCGGGGATGTTTTAACCGCCAATACGAATAATATTGAGATTTTCGTTGATTCTGATGAAGAGGATGATTTTGCCGAATTTGCAGAGGATGACTGGACTGATATCGAAATATCCTTGGATTATCGAGGTGGATACTGGCGCAACAAGCAAACCTATCTCACTGACCGACCACTTAATGAGGCTAGGGTGCAATTTGAACTCGATAAAGCGACTGATTATTTGAGTTATTCAATGGCGGCAGATTTTATCTATGATGACGTGACTGCCGCACAAGGTTTGGATCTCGAAAAGGGTAAAGGTTGGCTAGATTTAAGAGGCTTGAATATAAGCTTTACGCCGATTGCTTTTATGGATGTAAAAGTGGGTCGGCAAATTGTTACCTGGGGAACGGGTGATCTTATTTTTATTAATGATTTATTTCCGAAAGACTGGAATTCTTTTTTTATCGGCAGAAAAGAGAACTATTTAAAAGCGCCGTCGGATGCAATAAAAATTGCGTTGTTTAACGACATAATGAATCTTGATCTTGTTTATACCCCGCTTTTTGATGCGGATCGATATATCGATGGGCAGCGTACTTCTTTTTTTAATCCTCAGATAAATCAAATTACCGGGACTAATTCAGGTCTTGTTATTGATCAGCCAGATCAGTTTTTTGAGAGTCAAGAGTTTGCTTTACGTGCCTATCGAAACGTTGCTAATTATGAACTTGCGAGCTACGGCTATTATGGATATTGGAAAAGCCCGACCGGTATTAATTCGCAAAATGCTGAGTTGATATTTCCACGCTTGAGTGTGTTTGGGGCAAGCCTTCGTGGCCCGTTATTAACGGGTATTGCCAATGCGGAGTTTGGCCAATATAGATCTGCAGATGACATAGGGGGCACTAGTCCCTTTATTCCTAATAGTGAATTCCGTGGTTTACTGGGCTATGAGCAGGAAGCGATGCCTGACTTAACCGTGGCAGTTCAATATTATTTTCGAATTAAAAATCAATATGATAATTATTTAAATGCCATAGCCGCAAATATGTTTGCGGAGAATGAAATCCGCCATGAGTTATCCGTGAGATTAACCGGCATGGCATTCAGCCAAAAAATACGATGGACTGTTTTTTCTTTATACGCCCCGCGTGATGAAGATGGCTTTATGCGCAGCTCATTGAACTATCAACAGAATGATCATTGCTCGTATTCGATGGGGGGAATGCTGTTATTTGGTGAAAGCATAAACACCGATAAAGGGCAGTTTCAAAATAATGATAATATTTATATCGCATTGAGATACGCTTATTGATATTTTTCGCTGGACTCGAAAAGCGCAAATTTTTCTTCAGTATTATTATAAAATTTCGAGAACTTCTTACGTGATTTAATAGTCATAGTTCAGTATTTGCCGCATTTTAATAGTTTGCATTCATCGTTAAGCGGTCAACTGCGAAATCTGGGTTTAATCAAGCGAAATAAAAATGAGCATAAAACTTTCCCGCAAGGAACTAAAGTGTTCTGGATGCGAATCAGTCAATTTTATACGTATTAGGCGTAGATTGTGGATGCGTATCGTTCCTAGCAGCAGATTCTATTCATGTGCTATTTGCAACAAAAATATACTGGTTCTCATGGATCGCCAGAAGAGTTCTCATTTCTCTCAATCTTAATATCCGCTTAGTTGAAAACTTAAGCTTGTGTATGTTTTGTGAGTAGTTTATCAAGATTGTTCGCAAAATCTCTGCGATTTGCTTGACTTAGGGCGGGTGGCCCGCCTGTACGTATACCGCTAGATCGCATCGTGTCCATAAAATCTCGCATATTTAGCTTTGCTTTTATGTCGTTCGCTGAATAAAGCTCGCCCCTGGGGTTGAGTGCGAGCGCACCTTTTTCGATGACTTCTGCAGCTAACGGGATATCGCTGGTTATGACCAGGTCACCAGCATTTGCTCTTTTAACTATTTCATTATCCGCCACATCAAAGCCGGATGTTACTCTCAGCATTTTAATGTAAGGCGAGGAGGGTGTTTGTATTGACTGGTTTGCGACCAGGGTTGTTTCAACCTTTGTTCGCTGAGCTGCCTTGAATAATATGTCTTTAATTACAACGGGGCATGCGTCTGCGTCTACCCAAATTTTCATGTTTATGGCCTTTAAGATTCAGAACAAACTTGGTTAATATTACGATTTATTGGCTATTTATTCGGCCTTTAATATATGCCGGATTGTCGTCAACTACTTGATTCCGCTAGGACTTCAAATATTCCGAGGTTTCCGCTAGGATTTCTATTCTCGGACAGCCTCCTAGTGCTCGCCAATTCGCTGTTAGACTCATTGCGTGCGCGTCATGTTTTTTTCAGTGTAACTACTCCGCGTATTTTTGCACAGTTTTTCTGTGAGGATGGAATATGTTTTGATGCTATTTTCGCATGGGGTAGATGACCGAGCGATGGCAAATCATACATGCTTATTAAAATCATTGTTTTATATACCCGTAGCGATTGAGGTGTCTGATGTTTATTAGTGTACTTGAACTTTTTAAAATTGGAGTAGGCCCTTCTAGCTCCCATACGATGGGGCCAATGATAGCGGCAAATCAGTTTGCGCAAAAGATTAAGAAATTCCTAGGGACATCTAGCTTGCTTAATACTCTTTCGGTGCGTTGTATTCTTCGAGGCTCGCTCGCATATACCGGAAAAGGCCATGCAACAGATTTGGCAGTGACCTTGGGTTTAAATGGGTATGAGCCAAAAGCCTTGGTGAATGAAGATGTGAGAGCCTTAAAGCAAAAGCTGGATAATAGCCAAACTCTGCGCTTGAGTGAATTAGGTATTGTGAAGTTTAAAGCAGAACGTGATATTGTTTTTGATCAGGGAAAGCCACTTCCAGAGCATCCAAACGGAATGGTTTTTAATTTGCTGAATGAAGATTGCGATGTAGTATTAAGCGAAACTTATTTTTCAATTGGTGGTGGGTTTGTTGATACCTTAGCAGAAATAAGACAATTGACGACACCTTTAAGTTTGCAAGCATTTACTCCTCCATATGCTTTTGATTCCGCTGATGCGATGCTGAGAATGTCGTCTAATCATCAGTTATCTATTGCGCAGATGAAAAGATGCAACGAAACGGCGTGCTTGCCGGAGGCTGAATTGAATGCGGGCTTGGAGACTATTTGGGATGCAATGCGCCTCTGTGTGGAGAATGGTTTAGGCAATGAGGGCTTATTGCCGGGGGGCTTGAAAATATCTCGGCGCGCTAAATATTTGCATGATCAATTAATAGGCTCGCCGGATGAGGCGACAATGAATGATTGGTTGTGTGCGTATGCGATGGCGGTCAATGAAGAAAATGCGGCTGGATGCATGGTTGTCACCGCGCCGACAAATGGCGCTGCTGGGGTTATACCGGCGGTGTTGTACTATGTTTTACAGCACGAAAATGTGACGCAGCGGCAAATTCCTGAGTTTCTATTAGTGGCTGGCGCTATTGGAGGGATTATTAAACATCGTAGCTCCATTTCCGGTGCCGAACTTGGATGTCAGGGAGAAGTAGGCTCTGCCGCCGCAATGGCGGCAGCGGGGCTTTGTGCTATTCGCGGAGGAACATCGGCGCAAATAGAAAACGCTGCAGAGATCGCTTTAGAGCATCATCTCGGAATGAGCTGTGACCCCGTTGCTGGACTTGTGCAAGTTCCATGTATTGAACGCAATGGTTTTGGTGCGATAAAAGCTTATACAGCCGCTTCGCTTGCACTTAGAGGAACCGGGCAGCATTTTATGCCACTTGATAAATGTATCGCCGCGATGAAGCAAACGGGTTTAGAAATGTCAGTGAAATATAAGGAAACTTCTTTAGGGGGTTTAGCGGTGAGTATTACCGAATGTTAGATTATATAGAACCTGTTTTTCGACCGCCGAGTGAAGCGAATTCATTCATTCTACAAGTTACTAATGGATGTTCATGGAATCGATGTGCTTTTTGTGAGATGTATACCGCGCCGCAGAAAAAATTTAGCGCAAAAAAACAAGCATTAATAGCGCAAGATATTGAAAATTCTGCATTACAGTTTCCGAATACGCGACGGATATTTCTTGCAGATGGTGATGCAATGGTATTGTCTACTCGTCGCTTACTCGCAATTCTTGCGCTGATAAGAAAACGCTTTCCGAATATACAACGAGTATCTTCTTATTGTTTACCGCGCAATGTTAAAGCGAAGTCTGTGAGCGAGTTGCAGGACTTACGTGATGCGGGGCTAAGTCTTGTTTATGTGGGTGCGGAGTCTGGCGATGATGAATTATTGAAAATAATAGATAAAGGGGAAACATTTTTTTCAACGGTTGAGTCCATACAAAAGCTTCACTCCGCCGATATTAAAACCTCGGTAATGGTGCTCAATGGCTTAGGAGGAAAGGAATTTTCGGCACAGCATGCCTTAAATTCAGCACGCTTGGTGAATGAAACCCAGCCGCATTATTTAGCCACTCTGGTCGTGAGTTTCCCGTTAGGAGAGGAGCGGTTTGTAAAACATTTTGCATCTGGTTTTGAAATGCTGGATCAGCAAGGCTTATTTCATGAAATGGAAGTTTTTTTAGAAAATACAAAACTTAATCAAAGTATTTTCCGTAGTGATCATGCTTCAAATTATCTTGTTTTAAAAGGAGTGCTTGGAAAAGACAAACAACGCTTACTGGAGAAACTTCGCATGGCTCAAAAAAATCCAAATAATATAAACTTGCGCGAAGAGTGGCAGCGAGGTTTGTAGCTCCGTATTCTTTGAATGTTTTTCCTTATTCCATCCTGAGTGATTTCCTGGTTGATAACGCCACGGGTATAGAACAACTATTTTTGTGATTTTTCTCAATCAGAACAAACGAATACGAACTAAACTTGAGCGCTAAACCGGGAAGTTATTACATGCCCATCCCTAATGAAGATAAGTGTGTGAAATAAATCTCATTTTTAGCGAAATAAAACCTTTAAAAAATCTCGTCAAGTCCGACACACAAAGTAAGACTAGAAAAATATCACTATTAATGATGGAGAGCATAATGAATAATAAAATTCTTGTAGGATCAGTTTTATCAACAATGCTGTTTTTTTCGATGCCGGTCTCTTCGGATGAATTTTTAAATGGTTTCAAAGCTGCTGAGCAACATGATTATAAAGTAGCTGTCCAAAAGTGGGAGCGGCTTGCTAAGCGGGGCGATCCGAATGCGCAATTTATGCTAGGAATGATGTATCACAGTGGAATCGCCGGAGAGCAAGATGAGGTGGCCGCCGTTAATCTTTATAAAAAAGCGGCTGAAGGTGGAAATCTTGTTGCACAGGAATACCTGGCGATAGCTTATAAAGAAGGCTGGTTCGGTTTAAAAGTCAATAAAAAACAAGCAAAATATTGGGAAAACAAAGTTAGAATGGCTGGAGACTTTCGTTAGCCAGTAGAGGTTGTACACCTTATTGAGTAAATGAAGCGCCCTAGGAGCCTGTCCTAGGGCGTTTTTTGTAATAGGGTTTCTTAAATTTACAAATCATAATCTAAAATTAACGGTGCGTGATCCGAAAAACGTTGTTCTTTGTAAATGCTCGCACTTATAATTTTATCTTTGAGTCCAGGAGTGATGACATGATAGTCAATACGCCATCCCACATTGTTTGCCCACGATTGCCCTCGGTTTGACCACCAGGTGTATTGATGAGCGTCTTGGTTTACGACTCGAAAGCCATCAACAAAACCCATAGGTCCAAACAATTTGTCTAACCACGCACGTTCTTCGGGTAAGCAGCCTGAGTTTTTTTGATTGCTCTTCCAATTTTTTATATCGATTTCTTTGTGTACGATATTCCAGTCACCGCAAATGATGAATTCTCTTTTTTGGCGACGCATTTTTTTCATTCTTTCTTCAAATCTTTCCATGAAGCTGTATTTAATGGTTTGGCGCTCTTCTTTCGCTGAACCGGAAGGTAGGTAGAGAGAGATGATACTGAGTTTGCCAAAGTCCGCTTGAATGAATCGTCCTTCTGCATCCATGTCTTCGAATCCTTTACCCAAGCCCATTGTGACTTTGTCAGGTTTGGTTTTAGAAAAAATAGCGACACCGCTATAACCTTTTTTCTCTGCATCGTGAAAGTAACAATGGTAATTTTCTGGAAAATGCTCACCATTAGAAAGTTGGTTTTCCTGGGCCTTGGTTTCTTGGATGCAAATAACATCTGGCTCAGTATTTTTTATCCACTCAAGAAATCCTTTTTTAGCGGCTGATCGAATACCATTGAGGTTTGCTGAAATGACTTGCATATGTAAACTCTTATTGAATTGCTGTTTGTCAGTTTCTTCTATGATACACCAATTTGATACGGGCTAGAGATCGAATAATGGCCGTTTGTAAAGTTGTTGCATTGCCATCCATCAGTTAAAATACAGTCTTTTTAGATCTGAGTGTGAATCATGCAGAATTATCAAAAAGAATTTATAGAATTTGCATTGCAGATTGGTGTTCTGCGATTTGGCGAGTTTGTCTTAAAATCTGGAAGAATCAGTCCTTACTTTTTTAATAGTGGCTTGTTTAATAGTGGTGATAGCTTAGCCACATTAGGCCTATTCTATGCGCATGCATTGGATTCTTCAAAAATTAAATATGACATGATTTTCGGGCCTGCTTATAAGGGAATTCCTTTAGTCGCTTCTTTGGGAATTGCCTTGTCGACTGAATATCAGAGAGATGTGCCTTATTCTTTTAATCGCAAGGAAGCTAAAGCGCATGGAGAAGGTGGTAGTATTGTCGGTGCGGAACTCAAGGGGAAAGTGTTAATTGTGGATGATGTTATTTCCGCTGGAACATCGGTAAGAGAGTCTATCGAAATCATTGAATTAGCGGGTGCCGTACCCGCTGGAGTTTTAATCGCTTTAGATCGGCAGGAAAAAGGACAAAATGAATTATCTGCTATTCAAGAAATTGAAAATGAATTAGAACTAAAAGTTGCGAGCATTATCCAGTTACAAAGTTTGCTTGGATTCCTGCAAGATAAAACCGACATGGCTCATCATCTTGATTCGGTTCAACAGTATCGTTCACAATATGGTGTGTGAGTTAATCACTTTTTTGCTTGTGCTTGATGGGTTTCTAGAAGGCTGTCCGAGAACAGACTGACCTACTGCGACCAATCTATTTGGGCCAGATTTGCCGATTAAATTCGTTAAATATGCTCAATATTCGCCTCATTTAATCGAAAAATCTGGCTCAAAATGGTTTGCCCTCGCTACGATCACGGTTCTCGGACAGGCGCCAGCGGAATATTAAAAGTTCAATTCTCCCGTCGGACTTTTTTTACTGTGGATTGCTGGCAATAGTTTCAACTGTTGGCGTCGCTTCAGCTACAGGAGCTTCTGTCACAGTTTTCGCTGCTGGAGTTGTTTCTGCCGCAGGAGTTTCTGCCACGGTTTCAGCGGGAGTCGTTTCAGTCGTCGTCGAGCTTACCGCTTCACTCGCATCAACCGTTACCAGTAATGTTGCGGGATGAGAGCTAAATTCTCCATCGTTAACTTGAACTTCAAAAGCTAGAAAAGTTGCACTGTTTGGTGCTACAAATGATGCAGTTGCTGAATCCGCATTTGTGATTTCAACAGCTTCACCAGCGATTTGTTTCCATGTGTAACTTAAGCTGTCGCCATCGGCATCTTTGCTATTACCTGCAGATAATTGGACTTTTTGTCCTGCGGTTGCGGAACCGTTAAGCTCAGCTATTGCTATTGGCGGAGTATTGGTAATTTCAACGGCTATTTGCTTTGAACCCGTTCCACCATTATTACTGCTTACGTCGACATTAAAGAACGCAAATCCCGATTTATTTCCAGTGTTAAAGCTCGCTGTGGCAGTGTCGGCATTACTAAGTTCAACGAGTACACCGCCGATTTGTGTCCATTTAAATGTAAGCCCCTCGTTTGAACTGACATTTGATACCGAGCCTTCTAGTATTGCCGTCTTGTTATGAGCGACTGTTTTTGGGCCGCTTGCATTCACATTTAAGGGGGGAGTTGGCAAAATAGTAATGGTTACGGGAGATTGAGCCGATGAAAGTTTTCCATCACTGACTGCAACATTAAATACGATATCTCCAGCTAGGTTCGGCGCGATGAACGAAGGTTTTGCCGTATTAGCGTCTGTTAATTCAACAGTGTGGCCGCTAACCTGGGTCCAGGTATAGCTGAGTTTATCTCCATCGCTGTCAGTACTTAATGAGGCATCTAGCTGAGTTGTTTTACCCGCTCGCACCGTAATGTCACCACTGGTTTGGGCCACCGGCGCTGCATTTGTGTTGGCAGGGCTTGTTGCCTCATTAGAGCCACCACACGCCGCCAATGTAAGAATACCTCCCACGTAAAGAGCGAGTTGTGTGAGTTTAAATGATTTTTTAGGGCAGTCATTAAGGGTTGCCGTTGTTTGCGTGAATTTCATTATTCCTCCGAAATTTAAAAGTCGCTTTTATATTTAGTATGGTGAGCAAACCATATCATGTTTTTGTGGCAGAAAACACCAAGCGAATAAATTGTTCGTTTAATAAAAGATCAATCGGAGTCCGACAACGATGGTGATAGTTTCGTAAACGATTTTAATGGCTTTATTGCCCTTGGTGATGGCGAGATGCGCGCCAATATATCCTCCAAGCAATGATCCCACAATAAGCACTGGCAGCCAGTCCCAGGCGATTTCGCTCAACAGGCCCAATGTAATTGCTCCGCTAGCGTTCCAAAATAATCCAACCAATACCAAGGTGTAACTTACCGCTGTTTTGTAATCTAAGCCGAACCAGCGTACCAACCAAAGTGTGACGAACAATCCTGTGCCAGATGTAAGAGAGCCGTTAAGAGTGCCAATCGTGAAAAGACTAATGCCGCCAATCATAAAACCCTTCGTCGTTCGGTTAAGCGCCATTGCTGTGGTGCCTAAATCGGGCTTGAAATAGGAGTAAAGTCCTAATGAGATGGTTAAAACACCTAGCGCGGTGCGCGCGATATTATCGGGTATATTGATAATAATATGAGCGCCTAAGAAAACACCAGGCAAGCCCGTTGCAAGAATGAAAAGTGCAAATCTTCTTTCGATTCTTTTTTCTTTGAGATTTCTAAGAGTGGCGCCAATACCTAAAAATACACTTGCGACTTTATGTGTTGCGAGAGCAATGGAAAAAGGTAGCCCAAGAAAAATAATGGCAGGAAGTTGGATAAGCCCGGCACCACCGCCGGCAAAAGCAGACATGATGTTGGCAATTAATGAAACAAAAAAAAGGATGAGCTGATCAATCAGCGGCACAGATATTTTTCCAATATGAGCGATGCACAGTTATGGGTTGATATTATTAGGTGTTGGCATGGGAAGCTGACTAACTTAGTGAATTCTAAAGATCTCAATCCTTATTGAGAAAATACACTTGTTTGTAAGGCGTTCCATTGCTGAGTCCAGTTTTCAGTCGGTTTTTTGGTGAAATTAGTACGTACGTATTGGATCATTCTGCCTTCAACAATCGCGAGCAATAAATTAGCATAAGCATTAATAGGTGTGTCTTCTGCTAGCTCATTGTGCATGATGCCTTCTCTTAGAAATTGCTTTAACTGAGTCTCTAGTCGTTCGTAAAATTGTCCTGCCCGAATACGCAGGCGTTCATTTTCTCCAACGATGGCATCGCCAAGTAGTATGCGAGTAATGCCAGGATTTTTTTCAGAAAATCCTAATAGTAGATGCAGCGTTTTTTCGCATCGCGTGGCGACATTTTTTTCTTCGGCCTGGATTCGGTTGCACAGTGAAAAAACACTTTCCTCGCTGAATTCAATAAGTGCTTCAAACATTTTTGCTTTGCTTGCAAAGTGTCTATATAAGGCTGCTTCTGAAACGCCCACAGCCTTGGCTAGACCTGCGGTCGTTATAGAGGTGCCTGGGTTACGCTCTAATTCCCTAGCGAGTGATTCGAGAATTTGTTGTTTACGAGAAACCTTTTGAGTCGATGGCAATCTCTTTCTCCTAATTTATCGAGCATAAATATGTAGTTCAGCTGACGAACCCTAAGCGTGTATCAGTGTACCAATGCCTTGGTCGGTAAATATTTCTAGCAATACAGCGTGTTCAAGGCGACCGTCTATGATTTGAACATTGGTTACGCCATTGTGTACGGCATCTAAAGCAGATGCTATCTTAGGTAACATGCCGCCATAGATTGTGCCGTCCGCAATTAAACGATCAACATCTTTCGCCGTTAATCCAGTTAACAAGGCATTATTTTTATCTAATAAGCCTGGAATATTAGTCATTAAGATGAGTTTTTCAGCTTGTAATGTTGCTGCAAGTTTTCCTGCGACGAGATCGGCATTGATATTATAAGAGCTGCCGTCTTCTCCAACGCCAATCGGTGCGATAATAGGAATGAAGTCATCTTTAACCAGTTTGTTAATTAGCTCACTATTGATTCGTTCTACTTCGCCAACGTGGCCAAGGTCGATTATCTCAGGTGTAGCTAGTTCCGATGAAGTTCGATGAATGTTCAGTTTCTTAGCACGGATCATGTTTCCATCTTTGCCGGTAAGGCCGACGGCCTTGCCACCTTGTTGATTAACCAGGTTTACGATTTCTTTATTCACTAATCCACCTAAAACCATTTCGACGATGTCCATGGTTTCTGCATCGGTGACACGCATACCTTCAATAAATGTGCTTTCCTTGTCCACGCGTTTTAGCTGATTTTCTATTTGCGGCCCGCCACCATGAACTACAACGGGATTCATTCCGACATGCTTCATTAAAACAATGTCGCGTGCAAACCCGGCTTTAAGTTTTTCATCGACCATTGCATTGCCGCCGTATTTAACGACGATGGTTTGTCCTTGAAAGCGTTGAATATAGGGTAGCGCTTCAATCAGGACAGTCGCGATATTTTTTGCATTAGAAATATTGATAGTCATAAGGTGTTTTCTAAATTACTTTGCATTATGAAAAGTGTGCTCAAATTTTTGCAAGCACTGCTAAAAGGGTAAAGCAAGTTTGTCATCGAGTGAATTAAACAAAGCACGAAATTTTTCTTGAATTTCTACCATTGCTTGTTTGTTATCGCCCTCGAATCGGATAACTAAACAAGGTGTGGTATTCGATGCGCGTACGAGTCCCCAGCCATTCACGAAATCTACCCGTAAGCCATCGATGGTGGTTACTTTGTCATTTGGAAAAGACGCGGCGATTTGCAGTTTTTCCATAAATTTAAAATGCTCGCCTTCCGGCATATGTAACCGTAGTTCAGGTGTATTAATCATATTGGGCAATGAATCGAGAATCTCGTGAGCAGATCTGCCATCTTTGGCAAGAATTTCGAGTAAGCGCGCTCCTGTATATAACGCATCATCAAACCCATACCAACGGTCTTTGAAAAAAATGTGGCCACTCATTTCTCCCGCGAGTGGAGCGCCGGTTTCTTTTAATTTTGCTTTTACCAGTGAGTGCCCGGTTTTCCACATGGTCGCTTTACCGCCGGCTGCAGTGATTGCGGAATCCAGATTACGTGAGCACTTTATGTCATAAATAATCTCGGCACCGGGAATTCGGTGAATAATATCGGTCGCATATAAAATCATTTGGCGGTCAGGCCAGATAATTTCACCTGATGGAGCAATTACACCGAGTCGATCACCATCACCATCAAATGCAAAACCAAGATCGGCTTTTAGTTCTTTAACCTTTGCAATAAGTTCCGCCAGAGTGTCTGGTTGGCTAGGGTCAGGATGATGATTTGGAAAATTACCATCAATTTCACAATACATTTCGGTGACATCACAGCCCATCATTTTATAGAGCTTAGGAGCGAGTTCGCCTGCTACACCATTGCCGCAATCAATAACGATTTTTAGTGGTTTTACAGGTTTGATATCATTGGTGATTCTGCTGAGGTAATTTTCAGCAATGTCTTGCTCTGAATATTGCCCCGTGCCCTGGTTGAAGTCTTGATTGATTATTCTGTTTTTTAAGCCTTGGATGGTATCACCAGAAAGCGTTACCCCTGCCATTACCATCTTTAAGCCGTTGTAGTTTGGAGGGTTATGGCTGCCGGTTAACATGATGCCCGTACCTGTTTCTAATAAAAAGGTAGAGTAATATAGCACCGGAGTAGGTGCTTGGCCGATGTTTATGACATTAATACCGGTAGATAAAAGTCCGTCAATTAGCGCTTGTAATAATCCTGGCCCTGACAAACGTCCGTCCCGTGCGACCGTAACGCAGCTTTGCTTGTGCATTAGTGCTGCACTGCCGAATGCCTGACCAACGGCATATACAATATCCGTAGTGAGTGATTTCTCGACAATGCCTCGAATATCGTAAGCTTTGAAAATGGCATCAGGTATCGTGGTAGGGCGGGAGTAGGTCATATATGTCCTTATTAATGTAGTTATTCGAATAGGAGGGCATTATAAGCTAAAAAAAAATTAAGTGAAGGAGAAAGAATAGACTAACAAAGGGCTAGGGATTTAGTAAGTGTTTACCATGGCGGCGCGTTTTGAGTTTGCCAGACTGTTTTGTTGCATGTTTTTCCATGCCGTTTTGCGTATGAAATACCTGTTTTATTAAGATGTATGGATTATACTTTGCGGAATCTAGTACTTATTGAGGAGTGCCCATCTTCGTGAAACAGATGCTACAAAAATTATTCTCTCCCGTCTTGAACCGGTTCGAATCTGGAGATCAAGTCTATTCATATAAGTCTTCACATCGAACGATATTATTGGTGATGAGCATGTTATTTTGTGGGCTAGCTAGTGCAGTCATTTTAGTCGCGCCAGGTCAGGAGCTAAGTTATTTGATTCCGGTATTTGTTTTTGGGGGTGGGGGCTTGTTGGGCTTGGTTATAGGGTTTCTGGGAAATGATCGAGCAGTAGCAAAAATCTGGGGTTCACGTTGAATGAGTTTATTCTTTCGTTTTATCATCCAAAGATTAACAACTAAGCATTCTCTTCCTAGACCTCAAACGCACGGGTATAGATTCAGAATACAGAGCTAACAAGTCGGTGGTCTTGAATTTAATACAGAAAAAAGTGCAGGCTTGTTATGCGTGCTCAGGTGGTTTTTTATTATTTAATGCCGTCCAGACGACCCAAACCCGCCTTCACCTCGGTCTGATACGGTAAATTCATTAACCATAGCAAATTCAGCTTGAATGATAGGAATAATGACTAATTGCGCGATGCGTTCACCGACCTCAACGGTGAAGTTTTTAGCGCTCCGGTTCCAGCAGGAAACCATGAGCGGACCTTGGTAATCTGAGTCGATGAGTCCGACGAGGTTGCCGAGTACGATGCCGTGTTTATGGCCCAGACCAGAGCGTGGCAAGATAACGGCGGCCATCGATGGGTCTTCAATATGGATGGAAATTCCAGTAGGTAAAAGCTGTGTTTCCCCTGGAACGATTTCAAGAGGTGTGTCTAAACACGCGCGTAGATCTAAACCAGCTGAGCCTGGCGTTGCGTAATGGGGTGGTGGAAATTCAGTGCCTATGCGATCGTCGAGTATTTTAAGCTGGATTTTTTTCATAATATTTTTCGGTAATTAACTCTATTAGTTGTTGGGCAATTTTTGTTTTAGATGTTTTTCTTAATAACGTGTTATTTTCTGTGGTAAAAACATGTATGGAGTTGTTGTCACTATCAAATCCCGTGTTTTGTGTTTGAGCGACTTCGCCTACCCAGTTGGCGGCAATCATGTCGACTGCTTTTGTGCGCAATTTTTCAAGCGCATTTTGTTCCAGGTTTTCTGTTTCGGCGGCAAACCCCACACAAAAAGGCCGATTGAGTCTAGCGGCGACATCTTGCAGAATATCTTTGGTTTTTGTCATCTCTATATTGATAAGTGAGGTGCTTTTTTTAATTTTTTCGCGTGCGGGTGTGGTTGGGCGGTAGTCTGCGACAGCTGCTGCAGAGATGAAAATATCGGTTATAGCGACGTGTTTCATTACCGCATGATGCATGTTTGCGGCGGTGTCTACCTGAATGGTCGTCACGTCAGTGAGCGGTGCTAAGCTTACGGGGCCGCTAATGAGTATGACTTTAGCTCCCGCCGATTTTGCGGCTTCGGCTAATGCATAGCCCATTTTTCCCGAGCTTTTGTTGGAAATGAAGCGCGCGGGGTCTATCGCTTCCTGAGTGGGGCCGGCAGTAATGAGTACGGTTTTTCCTTCAAGTTGGCCGCTGGTAAACATTTGTTCACAAGCCTGTATCAGCTCTGCGGGTTCTAGCATTCGTCCTGGCCCAGTTTCGCCACAGGCTTGTTCACCCTCTGCAGGGCCAGCAAATTGAATTCCTCTTGTTTTTAATAATGATACGTTGCCTTGGGTTGCTGCATTTTTCCACATTTGTTGATTCATTGATGGCGCGAATAATAATTTTCCATTTGCGGCAAGGCATAGTGTGGTTAATAAGTCATCAGCAAGTCCGTGTGCGTGTTGGGCGAGAAAGTTCGCTGTCGCAGGCGCGACTAGGATCAAATCTGCCCAACGAGCGAGATCGATATGCTCCATCGCATGCTCGTTACTGCTAAATAAGTGGGTATAAACAGGCTGGCCGCTTAAGGCTTGAAGACTAAGCGGGGTAACAAACTGCGCCGCGCTTTGGTTCATAACAATCTTGACCTCAGTGCCTGCCTTGACTAGCTGCCTGACGAGTTCAGGACATTTATAAGCTGCAATGCCTGCAGTGATGCCGAGCAATATTTTTTTATGTGTTAATTTTTCCATAAGGAGGATAAGTTTAACCTAGATTCCACCGCTGCACGAGTTGAAGTGCGGGATCTAGGTAATAAATGAGGATAGGGATTAATGGCTATTACGGATTGGCCTGCCGATGAACGACCACGTGAAAAACTACTACAAAAAGGTGCGCCGGCCTTGTCGGATGCGGAGTTGCTCGCCATTTTTCTACGCACGGGGGTGAAAGGAAAAACAGCGGTTGACCTCTCGCGAGACCTGCTTCTAGGTTTTGGAAGCTTACGGAATTTGCTAAAAGCTGATCAATCAGAGTTCTGTGAGGCGAAAGGTTTGGGGCCTGCTAAGTTTGCATTGTTGCAAGCCGTGTTGGAAATGGGGCGGAGACATCTTGATGAGCAATTACAGCGCGGCGATCCTTTAAGTAATCCAGATAATACACGTAACTTTTTGATTTCTAAGTTAAGAGCATACGATCATGAGGTATTTGGGGTTTTGTTTTTAGATAATCGGCATCGGGTTCTTAAGTGGGAAGAGCTTTTCCGTGGAACGATAGATGGGGCGAGTGTTCATCCGCGTGAAGTGGTTAAAATAGCGCTGAAGGAAAATGCAGCGGCTATCATTTTTGCGCATAATCATCCGTCAGGTGTGACCGAGCCAAGTTCTAGCGACAAGCGTCTCACCGAGTTATTGGTTAAAGCGCTAGGCATGGTAGATATTCGAGTACTTGATCATTTTATTGTAGGCGATGGGAAGGGGTATTCTTTTGCCGAGAATGGGCTTATTTAGCCGATGAGACTTCTACAGGCCCTAATATGTCTCACTTCGAGGTGTTTGACCAGAAGATTATTACTCCTTAAGTCGTGCCAGCGACAATAAGTCGCTCGGTAATTTTTCATTTCGCATTGAACCTGCTGCGCGTTTCTGGTATAAAGTGCGCCCTCACGCCCATTAGGCAACAATTGCCCAAGATTAGCGCGAACAAGAATTTGGAGATTTTATCATGTCGAAAGTGTGTCAGGTTACGGGAAAACGTCCTATTACAGGGAATAACGTTTCGCATGCCAATAACAGGACAAAGCGTCGTTTTTTACCGAATTTACATGACCGACGTTTTTGGGTGGAAAGCGAAAACCGTTGGGTTAAATTAAGAGTTACTGCGAATGGTATGCGTACTATTGATAAAAAGGGTATCGATACAGTGCTTACTGATATCCGTGCTCGTGGTGAAAAGGTTTAGAGGAGCAGAATCATGCGTGAAAAAATACGTTTAGTATCGTCAGCAGGTACCGGTCATTTTTATACGACTGACAAAAATAAACGCACCATGCCAGAAAAGATGGAGATTAAGAAATATGACCCCGTTGTCCGCAAGCATGTTGCTTATAAAGAAGCCAAAATTAAATAGTTATTGAGTAGTTGTTATCTTGTTTTTTATCCTAAACCCGCTGTAAAGCGGGTTTTTTTTGATCGGTTGTTTTTGTGTGTGTTGTTTGTAACGATAATGGTTAGTTTGTTGCATGAAAACTGCAGTTTTCCTCTAAAAGCCATGCTTAAAAACCCGCTTACTAATAGATTTAAATATGTTAAATTGTGCCAAATTTTTGGAGATTTCAGATGTTAAGGATAATGGTTTTTCTCGCTACATTCTTGGTGACAGCATCAAGTTTTGCTCAGACTGCGTTGATTAGCTTGAGTGAGAATAGTGCATTGATGCGCTATAGTTTATTGGTCGGTGGGCAGAGCTTTGGTCGCAGTGAGTCAAGTATAGGTCTTGTTTATAATGAAAATGGAGGCTATTTGTTTGATGCTGGTTTTCAAGTTGTTGATGAGGCTGGTTCTCGGTTGCCGAATTTATTGGTGGGCATTGGTGGGAAAATTTACGGTGGAACAATCAGCGATGATCAATTCTCAGCTATTGGTTTAGGTACGCAATTGCGTTATTCCATTCCGGGTATGGAGAGATTGAATATTGGATTTGATGGATATTATGCGCCATCGGTTGTTTCTTGGCTTGATGCTACGAGTATGTGGGAGCTTGCCGGACGGCTGGGTTATGAAGTATTGCCGCAAGCGATAATTTATATCGAGTATCGACAATTTGCAATGACGAAAGAAAGTGTGAATGCTAATAATGAGACCGTTAATCAATCACTGGATATTGATGCCTCAGGACGATTTGGAATACAGGTCGATTTTTAATCGAGTTTAGTATTTTGCTCTTCTATATTGTTTAGTTTCCTAAGTACGGCGATACCTACCTATGAATAATTTCATTATATCAATCGGTTAGATTCTTTTTGGGGTGGTTTTACTTAATTTGATGGTTGTTCTCTGTTTTTACCGAGAATTCAGGTAGAATAACGCCCTTTTTAAATCGGCAGGATTAGCCGGAGTTGCGAGAAATGAGTGATTTCTTGATTTGTTCAACATTCCATGTGGCCGCAAACTCAATGAATTAATTTCCGAGCCGAAAGTTCTCAGATGGCTTTGTCCGTCGAGATGGGTGGAATCGGAGAGGTGGTGTGTAAATATTGTGTGCATTCCCCTTAGACTGGCTTTTTTTAATATAACTTTAGAGTACTAACATGACAGATCTAACACATTATCGAAATATTGGCATATTTGCTCACGTGGATGCCGGCAAAACAACAACAACCGAGCGCATTCTTAAGCTTACTGGAAAAATCCATAAATTAGGTGAAGTGCATGATGGTGCTGCAACTACTGATTTTATGGAGCAAGAGCAAGAGCGTGGGATTACGATCCAGTCAGCTGCAACAACTTGTTTCTGGGATGATCACCGGTTTAATATTATCGATACTCCGGGACATGTTGACTTCACCATTGAAGTCTATCGTTCATTAAAAGTGTTAGATGGTGGTGTGGGGGTGTTTTGTGGTTCAGGCGGTGTGGAGCCACAGTCAGAAACAAACTGGCGTTATGCGAATGACTCCGAAGTAGCACGTATTATTTATATTAATAAAATGGATCGATTGGGTGCGGATTTTTATCGAGTGGTTGAGCAAGTCGAAAAAGTATTGGGTGCACACCCATTGGTTATGACATTGCCAATTGGAGTGGAAGATGATTTCACCGGCGTTGTGGATTTAATGGAAATGAAGGCTTGGGTCTGGGATGATTCCGGCGATCCAATGAATTATGAGACTATTGAGATACCTGCCGAATATAAAGAGAAAGCAGCTGAGTATCGTGAAAAGCTGATTGAAACAGCCGTTGAGCAAGACGATGATTTAATGGAAGCTTATCTAGAAGGCAATACGCCTACCAATGAAGACCTGAAGCGTTGTATTCGTAAAGGAACCATCGCCTTAGATTTCTTCCCAACATACTGTGGTTCATCGTTCAAAAACAAGGGCGTGCAATTAGTGTTGAATGGCGTCGTTGACTACCTGCCTAGTCCTACGGAAGTTAAACCTCAGCCAGAGGTTGATTTGGAAGGTGTTGAAACGGGGGAATTTGCAATAGTGGATGTTAACAAGCCACTTCGTGCGCTTGCTTTTAAAATAATGGATGACCGCTATGGGGCATTGACCTTTATTCGCATTTACTCGGGAAAACTGGCAAAAGGGACTACCATATTAAATACTTTTACAGGTAAAACAGAGCGTATTGGCCGTATCGTAGAAATGCATGCGGATGAGCGTATTGAACTTGATAGCGCGCAAGCAGGTGATATTGTGGCGGTTCTGGGTATGAAGAATGTTCGCACAGGTCATACGCTTTGTGATCCGAAATATCCGGCGACATTGGAGCCTATGGTTTTCCCTGATCCGGTTATTTCAATTGCCATTTCACCGAAAGATAAAGCAGCATCAGAAAAAATGGGTATTGCCATCGGCAAAATGATTCAAGAAGATCCTTCTTTCCGCGTTGAAACTGATGAAGAAAGTGGCGAGACGATTATTAAGGGCATGGGTGAGCTTCATCTTGATATCAAAGTTGATATTTTGAAACGAACTCATGGGGTTGAGGTAAGTGTTGGTAAGCCTCAGGTGGCCTATCGTGAAACGATAACTCAGCGTGTCGAAGATACTTATACGCATAAGAAACAAACAGGTGGTTCAGGTCAATTTGCGAAAATTGATTATGTGGTCGAGCCAGGTGAAGCGGGTAGTGGGTTTAATTTTGAATCAAAAGTGACGGGCGGTAATGTGCCGCGAGAATTCTGGCCAGCAGTTTCAAAAGGTTTTAAAGACAGTATGGATAAAGGGGTGCTTGCGGGTTACCCTTGTTTAGATGTTATGGTAACTCTGTTAGACGGTTCTTATCATGCGGTCGATTCCTCTGCGGTTGCTTATGAAATTGCAGCGAAAGCCGCTTATCGTCGAACCATGCCTAAAGCCGGTGCTCAGTTAATGGAACCCATCATGAAGATTGACGTATTTACTCCCGAAGATCATGTCGGTGATGTGATTGGTGATTTAAATCGTCGTCGTGGTATGATTCAGGGTCAGGAAGCAGGGCCGTCGGGAGTACGTATCAAGGCGGATGCACCCTTGAGTGAAATGTTTGGTTATATCGGTGATCTTCGTACAATGACTTCGGGGCGTGGTCAGTTTTCTATGGAGTTCGCGCATTATATGCCGTGTCCAAAAAATGTGGCTGAAGTGATTATTAAAGAAGCGGAAGAGCGTAATAAAAAATAGCTGGATCTTGTCTGAGAATACCTCTTAGGCTTTTTAGTGGAATGTATGAGCCGAGTAGAAGCGATTTTACTCGGCTTTTTTATGTTTTGGGTTTATCCGAGAGTAGTTTGTAAGCTATTCTTGGGTCGACAAGGTGAATATGTAATGTTTGTTTTTGCTGGGCAAAAGTTCCGGTCCCGAGATTCAATTTTTGAGTTTGAAATAGCTTAGCTTGAAATTTTTGCCCTGCAAATAAAGAGGAAAATATAGGGTGAGCCATTTATGCGCTCTTTCTTTTTTGTGCAAGCGATTCCACGAGGGTTCAGACTATGAAAACTCATTCAGCAAGGTTTAAAGTGGGGCTAATTTTGCTCTTGGGCTTATTATCTGGCTGTGTCGCAGTTCAGCCCTGGGAAAGGGAGTATCTCACCAAGCCTGAAATGTTGTGGACGACCGATAGCATGGAGGCGACACTTGAGGAGCATGTTTATTTTAGCAAGGAAGCTTCTTCTGGGGGAAGTACTAGTGCGGGAGGTGGCTGTGGCTGCAACTAAAAAAAGAACCAATCCCATGCTCGCTGCATTAACCACCAGCGCACTTGCTTTGCCAGGCTTGAATGTGAAAGCCGATTCAGCTCCGGAAGCGGCGAGTGTGGGTTATCGTTTTTATGTTTATCAGGAAGGAGATGCGCCGGTGGATAAGCTTAGCTCAGGTAGCCCAGAGCGTTATTCAATTTATGTAAACCAATTTCAATTGCTTGCTCCGCTTAATGAAAGTGTTTCAATAAACTTCAATTATATTCAAGAAAGCATGAGTGGTGCGTCTCCGGTTGGAACAGAGGCAGGTGATGGTGGTGAAAGTCAGTTAATTATGAGTGCTGCCAGTATTAAAGAGAGTCGCCGCGATGTTTCTTCTACCGTGCGATGGTATGCTGAAAACGGGAATCTAGGCATGAGTGTCGGGGTGTCGAATGAAAATGATTATGATGCGACTTATGGCGGCATTGATGTTGAGCGGCACTTTAATAAAAAAAATACTAGTGTGAAATTAGCCAGCAGCGTTTCATCCGATACGCTTTCCCCTACGGGTCGCGTCGATGAGCAGTCTAAGCAGTTTACGCAGTCCAAACAAAGTGTATCTATGGTTGCAAGTATCACCCAGCTTGTGAGTGCACAAGCGATGCTGCAGACTGGTTTTGGAACGACTCTGTTATCGGGTTATTTAACGGATCCCTATAAAGCGCTGGAAGGCGATGTTAGGCCAGAATCCAAGAACCAATATACATGGTCTGCAGGTGCGCGGATATTTTTCGCAGCGCAGGATGCTGCCATGCATATAGGCTACCGCTATTATACCGATGATTGGAATATTAATTCGCATGCAGTTAAATTGTCTTGGTATCAGAATATTAAGTACGATATCCAATTAATTCCATCATTGCGTTATTATGTTCAGACTGAAGCAGAGTTTTATGATCGCTATTTTACAACTGCGCGAAGTGATGGTTTTTTTTCTACCGATTACCGATTATCATCCTATGGTGCGATTAGTGCGAAATTAAAATATGTGCAAACGCTAAAACGCTTTTCTTATACGGCGACTATTGAGTGGTATGATAGTTCAGCAAGTTATTCTTATCGAAATATTAGTTTTGAATCGCCAGGTTTAGTGAACTACGTGATGTTTACTACAGGTTTGAATTTTAACTTCTAAAATAGCGATGTCTTCTGTTAAAAAAGATTCTCTGCTTAAAGTTTTTTCATTTAAGGCAATGGGGAGTCCCTGCAAAATTCATGTTTACCTTAGTCGTCAGCAAGAACTCCATGTTGCTCAAGCTGCGATTCAATTAGTTCATCAGCTTGAAGCAAAATATTCGCGTTACCAATCAACGAGCATTCTCTCGAAAATGAATAAAGATGGAGAAACAACAGGCTTAGATAATGAAACGATTGCCTTGCTGAATTACGCAGATATTGCCTTTCACAATAGTGATGGGTTATTTGATATCACGACGGGCGTATTGCGTAAAGCATGGAATTTTAAATCGCAATCCATTCCTACGCATGAATTGATAGAAAGTTTGATGCCCTATATCGGTTGGCAAAAAATTATCCGGGAAGGTGCTTCGATAATAATACCCAAAGGTATGCAGATTGATTTCGGGGGTATCGTAAAAGAATATGCTGCTGATGCCGTAGCCAGTTATTTCCTTGCACATAATGTTTGTCATGGCTTGGTGGATCTAGGTGGAGATATTCGAGCCATTGGCCCTCATCCGAGTGGTAAGCCTTGGCAAGTAGGTATTAGAAACCCTTGCACGCCAAAAGCGGCGATCGCAAAAATTGAGCTGAGCAGCGGTGGTGTTGCAACCAGTGGAAATTATGAGCGTTTTATAAGCGTCAATGGTCATCGTTATGGTCATGTATTGAACCCGTTAACCGGTTGGCCGGTGAGTGGGGTTAGTAGTGTAAGTGTGCACGCGGATACTTGTATTGTCGCGGGTACGGCGAGCACGATTGGTTTGCTGAAAGGGCCGAGTGAAGGAAAGCACTGGTTAAATGATCTAGGTGTTGAGTATGTTCTTCAAGAGGAATAGAGGTGATTACAAAGTTCGCAGTAGGTTAATATTAGGATTCGCTGAGGTGATTGAGGAGCGAGGGTTAAATTACTAAGCTCAGAATGCTAGAATTATGCGGTTTTAAAGTTTGTACCGAGGAATGCATGGCTGGTCGCAGTAAGTGGGCGAATATTAAGCATAGGAAAGGCGCGCAAGATGCCAAACGCGGCAAGATATTTACGCGTTTAATTAGAGAGATTGCTATTGCTGAAAAATTAGGCGGCGCTGATTTGGCGGCTTATTTGTTTAACCAGCTTGGAATGATTTCATATGCGATAGGAGCAGCAGATATTTCTGAAGCGGTATTAGCGCGACTAAGCGAACAGTCTCATTGAGTATATTTTAGCATGAGCATTATTCTGGGAATTGATCCTGGTTCCAGAGTCACGGGTTATGGCGTTGTGCGGTCTACACAAGGTGTTTATCAATATATTGCAAGCGGCTGTATTCGTACAGAAGACGCAGACTTTATTCCGCGATTGGCAATTATTTATGCAGGTGTGCAAAATATTCTCGCTACTTTTTCCCCGAACGAAGTGGCGGTTGAACAAGTGTTCGTGAAAAAAAATGTAGTTTCAGCACTTAAGCTTGGGCAAGCTCGTGGTGCGGCATTAGCGGCTTGTGGAGTTAAAAATTTAGTGGTCAGTGAATACCTGCCGACGCAAGTCAAAAAAGCATTAGTCGGGGCTGGGCGTGCAGATAAAGAGCAAATACAGCACATGGTTAAAGCAATATTAAAACTTTCTGAAACGCCTCCGCAAGATGCGGCCGATGCTTTGGCGGTTGCTTTATGTCACGCACAAATGAGTCGGTTTGCTCAGCGGTTGCAAAAAGGGATAGCACAGTAATGATAGGTCGACTTAAAGGTGTGTTGATTGAAAAAAAAGCACCAAAATTATTATTGGATGTGCAAGGCATGGGGTACGAGGTCGAAGCGCCTATGACAAGCTTTTACCAGTTACCGGAGATTGGACATGAGGCTGTTTTATTTACGCACTTGATCGTGCGCGAAGATGCACATTTGCTTTACGGGTTTAGCTCGAAAAGTGAGCGGGCATTGTTTCGAACCTTGATTCGAATTAACGGTGTTGGTGCAAAGTTAGCCTTGACTATATTGTCTGGGATGTCAATAAGAGATCTGACTGCAGTAGTCAATAGTAATGATGTCGCTGCGCTGGTTCGACTTCCCGGTGTAGGGAAAAAAACGGCAGAGCGTTTATTGATTGAGCTGCGTGATAAGTTAAAAGGCTTGACAGAAACAACAGGCGCTGAGGTTTCGCCGACGGATGAAATGGAAGAAATTGCTTCTGATCCGTTGTCCGATGCGGTGAGTGCATTAGTGGCGCTAGGGTATAAAGGAATAGAAGCAAATAAAATGGTTCGTTCTATCAATGTAGAGGGCTTGGGTAGTGAAGAAATTATTCGACATGCTTTACAGACAGCAGCCAAGGTTTCTGCGTGATAGATAATGATCGATTGATTACCACGACTGAGCTTGCGCAAGATGAGGCGGTTGATCGAGCAATAAGACCGAAAAAATTAGCCGAGTATATTGGTCAGCAGGGCGTTAAAACTCAACTCGAAATTTTTATACATGCAGCAAAAAATCGTAGCGAGGCCCTGGATCATGTTTTACTTTATGGGCCACCCGGTTTAGGCAAGACAACCTTGGCAAATATTGTTGCGTCTGAAATGGATGTGAAAATCAGGCATACTTCAGGGCCTGCATTGGAGCGTCCGGGTGATTTGGCGGCATTGTTAACAAATTTAGAATCGCATGATGTTTTATTCATCGATGAAATACATCGCTTAGGTACGGTGGTAGAAGAAGTGCTTTATCCGGCGATGGAGGATTATCAAATTGATATAATGATTGGTGAGGGGCCAGCTGCGCGGTCAATTAAATTGGATTTGCCGCCTTTTACTTTGGTGGGGGCTACGACCCGCGCTGGTTTGTTGACGTCACCTTTACGTGATCGCTTTGGTATCGTGCAACGCTTGGAGTTTTACAATGCCAAGGACTTAATGACGATATTATTACGTTCGGCGAGTATACTGGGCGTAGAGTTGAACTCAGAGGGGGCAAAAGAAATAGCGCGGAGATCTAGAGGCACGCCCAGGATTGCGAATCGATTGTTACGACGGGTTCGTGATTATGCGGAGGTTAAAAGCGATGGAAAAATTTCTGCCCAGTTAGCGGATGATGCTTTGCGCATGTTGGATATTGATAGTGAAGGGTTTGATGTTATGGATCGCGCTTTGTTAAAAGCAATGATTGAAAAATTTAACGGCGGCCCTGTGGGTTTGGATAACATTGCCGCAGCTATCGGTGAAGAGCGTGGAACCATTGAAGATGTGCTTGAGCCTTATCTTATTCAGGGAGGGTTTATGATGCGAACGCCACGTGGCCGAGTTGCGACTGAATCGGCTTATCATCATTTTGGGTATAAAAAAATGATGTAACAACTCAGCGTATTCATCCTTTGCTCCGTATCTGCGTTATTTTCGTACTCAATCGGTTACATATTTCTATATGCGCCCTCTTTCCGTATGAAAATACCTTGATCTGAAGCAAAATCGAAACATGCGGAGTTGTTACATAGGGTTAAGGATGAAACGAATTTTGCGGTAATTGAATTGTCTCAGGTTGGTGACAAATAATATTCGCATCGAACGTTGCATGGCAGTAGTTTTTGGTGCAATGTTACCGCGGTAGAGTGCGCTTCCAAAACTGGAAGCTTTTATAGGGATTTCATCGTTGTCTGTGTTGCGGTTAGGGCAAAACGGTTGGGAATAGAATGCATTCCTCAATGTTTTGCTTTTCAAGGTTGAATAACGCTGCGCAACGACTTTGATTAAGGAGTAATGAGTGAACACTGATTTATCTATAATTCATTTAGTCTTAAGCGCATCACTTGTTGTGCAACTGGTTATGCTCGTGTTAGTGGTTGCATCGGTGATATCTTGGACGGTCATTATTGGCAAGTTTCGATTGCTTAAAAGAGCTAAGGATAATGCCGATAATTTTGAATCTGAGTTTTGGTCAACCTCGGACTTAAGTGCCTTTTATAGTAAATCTTCCAGAATTCAAAAAAAGGTCGGAGAAAATGCGTTAGAGTCGGTATTTGAAGCG
>JALUUH010000037.1 GCA_027021445.1 Gammaproteobacteria bacterium | reverse complement strand
CAAGCGCGTCGCGAACAAAGGCACTCGACCGGACGCTCGCCTGGCCTTCCGCAAGCGAGCTTGCTCCAGGACATACGAGCGCCGGTCAGCGCCCGACCCGTTAGAAAAATTAAAATCATGAACGAAATTAACACGGATTTAATCGGAATACTAATTGGCGTCCTTGGGATTGCATTAGGGGTATACTTCTACTTCAAACCCAGAAGGATTTCTAAGAAAATCTTATGGAAGAGTCTGGGAAAAGTGCCTCTTGTAGATAGTAGAGTCAGTCTAATAGAAGGCATTGAGATTCTTCACAATAAAATACCTATCGCTAATCTCATGATGTGGCATGGTATGATTTGGAATGAAAGCAATACTGTAATTCAAAAGAAAGACATACCAACAAAAGTTGAACATCTAAAAATTAGTTTTCAAGGTGCGAAAGTACTTGGTTGTAAGATTCTTAATGCAACTCGTCCAGAAATTGATTTCAAACTAAACAGTAACTCCAACTCTGGATATGTAGAATTAGACTTCGAGTATCTCGATGCTGGAGACGGGGCCGAATTTATTGTTATATACGAAGGAAAGTTAGAAATAGAACCTTACGTGGAAGGCGTTATAATGGGCGGTAGTATTAATAGGATTGATTCATCACAAAGGAGATTCTCCTCATTGTCGTCAAGACTTATTATTCCTGTGACTACTTCGCTGATATTTTTCATACTTATTTCTTACGTGTTAATTTTAGCTTTATTAGAAAGAGTGCACTTTTTGCCCTTGGCTATTATTATAGGAATTTCATTAATGCTCGCTTTTTTATTAAGTTTCTACCTAGTAGGTGCATTTCTCGCTTCTAAAGAAAAGTACGGCTTAAATGAGCCAGATTTTTATTTTTCCAATTCAAATATTTCTGACTAATCCCAAAAGCGGTGCCGTAACGTGTTTTGTAATGTCTCATTTCAATGAAGGATTCTAACTATTGCTGCACCTGACTGGCGGGCTGAGCAGTGAATTCCGCACGTCAGGTACGATTTAATTAACTTCCGTGAATTATTAACGTCATGTGCTCTTAAGCCCGCCAGCAGGTGAGCATTGCGTTATGTTCATAAACCAAATAATTGGTATGGGAATAATGCCTTATGTTTGACTGTAGAAAAATACTTCTATCATTAAGGATGTCGGCGTTAGTTCTTTTCGTTCTTCCAGGTTGCGCAACGATTTATACGCAAAATTACAGTAAAAACGATAATGATGTTTGTGAAACATGCATGGATGTTTCGAGAATATATAGTGGTACGGCGTATGATTTATGTTATATAGCATCTGGAAGCCCGATGATGCTCTATAATGTCATTGATCTACCATTCAGTTTTGTTGCGGATACAATATTACTGCCATTTACTGTATATCAGCAGCACGATAGAGGCTCAATTTGTATTGAGCCATACATTGATAGTAATGCTGAAGAAAATTAAAACATAACAATACGGCTGCAGGGGACCGCCAAAACGCGTCACGCTTTTTGCCTGCGCAAAAACCGCGCCGCTTATTTGCCGTCCCCTGAGCTTAATCGTTCGCACGACGCTTACGCGTCGCGCGAACGGGTCGGGCGCTGCCTTCGTCGAGCACCTTGCCCGCTCCGCGCACAAGCACGTCGCGAACAAGGCACTCGACCGGACGCTCGCATGGCCTTCCGCAAGCAAGCTTGCTCCAGGACATACGAGCGCCGGTCAGCGCCTGACCCGTTGGGCCGTACAAAAGTGTTCCGTTCAATAACAAATAGACTTGATGGAACCGTAATGAAAGCCATATTAACAATACTAATCCTCATCCCCAGTACGTCTTGCTTTCCTCAAACCAATGTACTCATTTTTTCTGGTATTAATTTTCCCACATTTCCTCTACGGGAGGGTTCATTTTATTTGGAAGAATACTGGCTTAATGGTATCAACTTTGGAGTAACTACTGAATTTGAAGTAAACAATCGTTTTTCTGTGGCCTCAAGCTTTGAATACAATCTGTATTTCTTTGATTCGTATGACGGCCTGACAGCTATTGAGCCTGGGATGCTGTTTCAGTTTGCTGAAGGGGAAAATTCACGTATTTATAGATTTCTTTTGGAAATGAAATATTTTCCAGAAATTTCGCCGGAGTCAAAAACACAGCCCTTTATACTTTCTGGTTTCGGCTATGTGGTCGAAGATATTGGGGATATTAAAGCTTTCTACAACGTCGACGGCTTGGATCTCTTGCTAAATCCGACCTTCAAAAGTAAAAAATATCTCGTGCACAGTATAGGAATTGGGATTAGATGGCCGCTTAAAAAGACCCTAATGCTAAACCTTGAAGGAAAAATCTTTACAGACTATAAAAGCAGGTTCCAAAATTCCTGGAATTTGGGACTCCTGTTCAACATTTGAAGTTCACTAAACAGATTGGTTGCAAAAAAACAAGTCGAAAGCTACAACATCCGTTCAGGAGCTTTGCAAGCCAGTTCAACAATTGCGGCTGACAACAACTGGAGCTGACGGTGGGGCTCCTGATTTTTGGATTGTTTTATGCCTTTGTCAACTTCCTTTTAATCAGTTAGTTAAGTGCCCTATCATCCGGGTATCCAGTTAACTCAGCTAATCAGGCCCGGCTCGGATACCGGCATGTGTCATTCCGGCCAGGCGAAGCGCCGTGCCGGAATCTCATCTTTTCCGGTACGTGCCTGAGTCTGGGAGATTCCGGTCTTCCCCTGTGGGGAAACCGGAATGACGGTTCTGGGGTAGGCACGTGCTGTTGGCACACGGTCTGGTTGAAAAAATGCAACCATGCTGAGTTAAAGTGGCTAACCAGAGCCCTATCACCCACCGCAGTTCAGTTTTGCCTTCGCACGATGCTTACGCGTCGCCTGCCCCGTTAGGCCGTAATGGAGACGAGATCTAAATAGTTTCTAAGTTTATTTATAGCCTGTTAAAGTAAACTAAAATAGGAGGTTTGATTGAGTAACTTTTGGAAAGCCCTAAAAAGGGCAGCCAGAGCAACAGTTGATTCGCTCGGGCCCGGCCAATACACAGTCGAAGCTAAAAAAGTTACGTGCCCTCATTGTGGTCATCAAGAATTTGCCGAAGGTTCCGCTCAACTGAATACGACAGGGATGACGTTTATTGGTTTAGACTGGGCGAACAAGTCTGCTTACACTCTACTCTGTTCAAAATGCGGACACATCGAATGGTTTATGCAAAAACCAGAGAGGTTATAAGATCGGCTCTTCCTCAG
>JALUUH010000036.1 GCA_027021445.1 Gammaproteobacteria bacterium | reverse complement strand
GAGTTCCGATTTTTCGAAAGCGGAAATGGATGAGGTTTTATTCGATAACTGTGTATTACAAAAGAGTCTTTTTATTTCAAGTAAATTAAGTAATACAGAACTGAATCGATGTGATATTACGAATACTGCTTTTGAGGATGCTGCGCTTGTTGGTTTTTCTTTCCATTCTTGCCAGCCGCCGCGTTTGAATCTGAATAATACGATGGTAGATCGATTGTCCTGCCGAGAGATGGATGTAACTACTTTAGTAAAATTAAAAGGTGATTATTCAAATACCAATTTTGAGCAGTGTGATTTATCAGGGATGGATTTACGAGATTGTAATTTTGAAGGAGTTGATTTTCAGGGTGCGATTTTGACGAATGTGAATCTCGAAGGAGTGAATTTGTCTAATGCGAATCTATCACAATGTGATCTTCGGATGGCGAATTTACAAGAAGCTAATTTAACAAATGCAAAGTTGGTGAGTGCAAAGCTAAATAACAGTAATTTGAAAAGTGTTAGCTTAGAATCTACAGTTTTAGATAAAGCTGTTTTACAAAACGCATGTTTAGAAGATTCTTATTTTTCCAAAGCAAGCATGAAAAACACAGATTGCACGGATGCTAATCTGACTAATGCTCAGTTTATAGACGTTGATTTTACGAAAGCTAACTTGGAAAACTCTAGTTGGGTAGGTGCCAAGCTCGAAAATGTAAATTATTTTGAAGCAAATCTTCAAGGCGTCGATATGCAATCTGCATCGTTAACGGGAGTCGAGTTAAGTAATGCCAATATACAAAAACTTAAGCTAAATGAAGCGGAGGTTTTTAATGTGAATCTTTCTTCTTGTCTTGTGGAGGGCCTCGATTTACGCGAATGCAAGATGAACGTTGTCGACTTTACCGGACTTGATTTACGCAATGTGCGATTTTCTAATACTAAAGTTGTCGGAAGTCAGTTTTGTTCGGCTAATCTAAGTGACTCTGATTTAACTAATTGCGATTTCAGCAACTCTGATTTTACTCAAGCTATTCTAATTGGATCAAACCTAGATAATACAATCCTGAATCAAATAGATTTTACAGATGCAAATCTCTCGCGCAGCCGAATGAATCATACGTCGTGCAAAACCAGTGATTTCACCAATGCCAATATAAGTGGTTGTGACCTAGAAGGGTCAGATTTGTCAGCAGCATGTTTGAATAAGGCTAATTTGTCGAATGCAAATCTCTCAAAAACTAAAACGGATGAAGCGCAATTAACGGATGCAAATTGTATAGGAGCAGTATTTCATGATGCGTCTATGCAATATGCCAATTTCTCACATGCAAAGATAGTGGGTGCGAGCTTTATAAATGCAAATTTATTAGGTGCAAACTTGCATCGTGTACTTGAAGAAAAAACGATTTGGCAGGGTGCTAATATGGATTTGGTTAAACGTACCGATCCCATTCTAGCGGCGGCGGAAGACTGGAAGCCGCCTAAACCACAATAAATACATTGAGAAAGACGGAGAATATGAATCATGCTTCATGACATTAATCAGCGTTTAAATACTCAGAATATTCAATTTACCAAACCGGCTACTATCACACGTGCTGCTAACGGTGAGGCTCAAGTACGGATTGAGTTAGATAATGCTTCTTTTAATATAGAAGCTACTTCTGCTTTATTGGTGCCGTATACCCCGAGCCTAGGTGATACCGTATTGGTTACCGGTGAGAGTATTCGTCACTGTTATATTATAGGTGTGATAGACCCATCAGCTAAAGCGAATAATGATTGTCAGAAAATCAGTGCAAAAAACGGTGCCAAGGCGCTTTGTAAAAATATAGACGGTCGCGAAATAATATCGGTAGAAAACGAACAAGGGTATTTGTTATTTGAATATGATGCGAATGAAAAGAAGAGTAAAATTTATGCACCCCAAGGTGATTTATCGTTGAATGCATTGCACGGTAATATTGACCTGGTTTCGGGTAAAAATATTCGCTGTTCTAGTTTGGGAAATATTATGCTTGAGAGTGCTACTGCTGCTCAAATCCGGGTCGCACCTAAAGAGGATAAACAGTCAGCCATTAGTCTCTCTGACAAAGGTATAGTGCTGTCAAGTGATCGGATTGGGGTTAATGCTCAGGAAGCAAAGTTTCAGATTAAGAAAGGTTTATACGAAGGTCAATCATTTAAGAGTGTGCTTGATCATTCCAAATTGATGGTTGGAAAGCTTGAGACGGTTGCTTCACGTATTTTAGAGCGTGCAAAAAATGTGTATCGCACTGTTGATGAGTTACAACAGACTAAGGCCAATCGAGTACGCACCTTAGTTGATGGTGCTTATCAGTTAAAAAGTGAAACGAGCTATATTGAATCGAAGAAAAGTGTAAAAATCGATGCTGAAAAAATTCATTTAGGATAAGGAGAAGTTATATGTTTGGAATCTCAACAAAAGGCGGTGGAATGTCACAAGCGATGCCTGATGTATGTAAAACACCGGCACCACCGGCGGGGCCTATTCCTATTCCATACCCTAATATGGCGATGTTGAATCAAGCCACGGGTGAATCCAAAAAAGTCAAAATTCAGAATATGGGTGTCGTTACCATGGGCAGCAGTATTTCAGCGACTTCTGGAGATGAGGCAGGTAGCGCAGGTGGTGTCGTATCTAGCCAAAATAAAGGCCCCGCAAAACCCAAAAAAGGAAGTTCTAAAGTTAAGGCCGAAGGGCAAGCTGTGATTTTTCAGACTTGCACGTTTGGGCATAATGGGAATAATGCGAATGCACCCGCTGGCGTGCATTCTACACCTTCGCAAACTAAGGTGACGGTTAAGGGATAATGGGGCTTAGCGATATCTGACTCAACCTTCGTATTACCCACTGATAAGTCATAGAGCTAGTATATCCTTTCCTTTTACCTCTTTCTCAACCAAGAAAACTTGCTTAAGTATTTGTATTTATGACTAAAGGGGAAGGCCGTTGGAACGAAAAAACTGGTTATTTAGTCAGGTTATATAATAATATGAAATTTGTTAATAATAAAAGTATGGCCACTGTTTTCCAAAACCCAACGGGATTTCGTTCTAGAAAGGGTTGCTCTGATTTAACTAATTTAGGGTTGGGTTTAGAAAGGTCAACTACAAACTCGGACATGGTTGTGTAACGTGATGTAGGATTTATTTTAGTGGCTTTTTCTAACGCTCCATCAATCCAGGCAGGAATATTAGAATTAATTTGTTTGGCCGGAATGTAGCGTGATTTATTTATTTTTTTTGCCGATAGCGGGCCGCCATAAGGCAGTTTTCCACACAGCATTTCATAGCTGATCGCACCTATGGAGTAGATGTCTGATTGATGTGTGCCGCTATAACCCGCAAAATATTCTGGGGCTGCATAGTCGTAGGTGCCGAGTAGTTGCCCACGACTGATTGGCGTATTGATTTCTTGGATTCCGGCGATTTTAGTTGACCCAAAATCAATAATGATGACGGTTCCGTGTTTGTCTATCATGATGTTACCAGGCTTTAAATCTTGATGGATCATCTCTTGACGTTGAAACGCGCGAATACCGGTGACAATTTGTTTAATGATCGGACGCACATCTTTGATATCTGCGCTTGGGTTATCATTCATCCACTGCTCAAGCGTTTGTCCTTCGATATGCTCAGTGACATAATATAAAAAACGTCGTCGTCGTTTGGGTTCGATTACTTTGAGCACGTGTAAATTGTTAATTCGTCGGCCTGCCCATTCTTCATTCAAAAATCCGTCAATATATTCCGCATTATCTTCGAAATTTACCGAAGGTGTTTTAATAACAACTTTTTCCTCTGTTTCTATATCCATTGCCAAATAAACTTGTGTGCGCGTAGTGGCATGGAGTTCCCGCATGATTTTATAACCATCGAGTATGTGGCCGGTTTCCAAGGTTGGAGGAAAGGGTAGTTCGGTAAGTTGTTGGTAAAACTCTTCTTCACTTTGGTTAGGTAGACTTTCTATTCGTGCAACTTGGCAGGTTACATTGTCATTGCTGCCTTGCTCGAGAGCACGAGTAACCATATTACGCGCGGTTTTTTCCAGGTTGATATTTTCCAAGTTGTAAATATCAATTAGGGCTTTTTCATCGAGATACTCATGCACACCGTCAGTCGTTAAGATAAAGATATCGCCTACCTCTACAGGAATACTCCGGTAATCGATATCGACCGAAATATCTGCCCCCATCGCACGGCTTAAAAAAGCTTTTTCAGTACTTGCCCAGCGTTGATGATCGCGAGTTAAGCATTTGATCTTGTCTTCGCGTAAGCGATAAATACGAGAGTCACCGACGTGAAACAGATGCGCGGTCGCAGATTTGATAACGACAGCACTTAATGTCGTTAACATGCCTTGGTTAGAGCTAAACGACTGACTACGTCCATAGAGCCAACGATTCAATGCGCCAAGAATACGTTGACCGGAATTTTTTACCGTCCAGGCTTCTGAAGTGCTGTAGTAGTCACCCAGAAAGCCATTGACGCAGCACTCGGAGGCCATGCGTCCGGCTTCAGCGCTACTGACACCGTCAGCGATGACAATGGAAATTCCCTTCGTTGTTAGTAGGGGTTCTTGAGGTACGTGAATGCCACAAGAATCCTCATTGGATTCCTTGATGCCTTTTTCACTGCATTGACCTGAGCTTATGCTTAACATGCGTCTCTTTATGAATATACGGTTTATAAAAAACAAGAGACGTCAACTGCAACGTCTCTGTGTATAAAACGGAAATTTATTTTATGTTCATGGCTTATTTTACATCGATCATTTGCACGGTACCATCGGGCAGTGTTTCCGCAATTTGGCCTTTAGGTTCTTCTAGGAAGAATAGGATTAGGAGAAATACAAAAGCCGAAACCAAGGCAATGACTATAAAAAGTTGGTCATAGTCGACCAATGAGTTTACGGTTAAAAACACGACGGCACCGACATTTCCAAATGCGCCTACCATGCCTGCTATTTGGCCGGTCATGCGCCGTTGAACTAATGGCACCATGGCATAAACGGCTCCTGAACCCGCTTGTGAAAAGATGCCTGCCATTATGGTAATGCCGACAACTAAGCCGATGGGCCAGGTTTTTTCGACCATGCCAAGGAAGAAAAAGCTGGCCGTAATACCGGCAAATACGATGATAAGTGTTAGCTTGCGCCCGACTTTATCACTAATCCATCCGCCTCCAGGGCGTGCGACTAAGTTTATAAACGGATAAATACCCGCTAACAACGCAGCAGTTACGTTAGGGATGTCAAACCAAGAGACATAAAACATAGCTAGCATAGAAACGACAGCGAGTTCGGTTCCAAATGTGACCAGGTAGGCACAATCGAGAATGGCAACTTGCTTGAAGTTGTAACGATGCATGACAGGTATCGGTTTTTTTAGAATATGCCCGTTAATTTGCCATATTTTCCAAATCTGAGCGAGGTAGATAAAAACCAGGGTGGCATAGATAAAGTATGTCATGGCTTGATCAATCAAGCCCGCATTTGCTGGTGAGAGCTTCCAGGTGAGTACGCCTAATGCAAGAAACAAAGGTATATTCATGAGGATGTAAAGTGCGAGGTCTTTGCCGCTAGTTACTTCCATGGCTCCGGATTTTTTAGGTTTGAAATAGGTAGAGCCTTTGGGGGTATTGCGTACGATGAAATAATAAATGATTCCATAACTAATGGCGACGATGCTCGCAGCTGTTAGCGCAATGCGCCATCCATCTTCACTACCGATGTTCAGTGCAATAAACGGCAAGGTCATCGCTGCACCTGCCGAGCCAAAATTACCCCATCCGCCATATATGCCTTGCGCAAGCCCGGTTTGCTTTGCCGGAAACCATTCACCAATCATGCGAATGCCAACAACAAATCCTGCGCCGATAAATCCGCTGAGGAAGCGCAGAATGGCAAGTTTTTCATAACTATCAGCCCAGGCGAAACTAATACTAATGGTTCCTCCTAAAATCAAAATACTGGAATACATAATTCGCGGGCCGAGTTTATCCACCAGCATGCCGACGACAATGCGTGCGGGGATGGTCATCGCGACATTGAGAATTAATAGAACTTTAGCTTGTTGATCAGTGAGGCCAAGTGCGTCTTTGATAAACGGCATCATTGGCCCCAAACCCTGCCAAACCACGAAGGTCATAAAAAAAGCAAACCACGTATAATGTAAGGTGCGAATGTTTGCTTTGGTTAAATTGAATATATTAAATTTGCTTTCCAGCATTTGAAACTACCTACTATCGATATTAATTATTAACGTAGATAACGGCAGGGAATGTGCCATTGTTGTAACACTATGAATATAAATAAGAAAAAGGAATTGTGGGTTGATATTTGAGGGCAGGTCGGGCACAGTATTGGTGCAAAGTGATTGCTGCTGAGCGAAATGGAGGCAGATGATTATGACTCAAAAAGTGTTTAATGATCGAGTTTTTGCAGCAGTAATACAATGCTAGGAAATTTTTTATTGCGTGCTATATCGATGGGTTTTTCATCCGACTTATTGCGCACATGGTGCTTGATACCGGCTTTTATTAATTCGAATACGACTTGCTCGTCTCCCGTTTGCACGGCAAGATGTAATGCGGTATTACCTAATTTGTTTGCTTCGTTGAGCTTGCTTCCTTGACTCATTAATATTCTCATGACGGTTTTATGCTTGTTGTAAGTCGCGAGCATCAGCGCATTGTTTCCCGACCGAGTCACTGCATTAATGTCTACTTGTTTGATTAGTAAGGTATTTATGAGGTCGGCTCTGCCGTTAAGCGCAGCCGTATGCAGCAGTGTGTGGCCTTCAATATCACGTACTTGGGCGATACGTGACTGTGCTAGGAGTAAGGTCTCCATGTTTTTGTATCCGAGTTTAATCGCGTAGGACAACGCGGTGCGCCCATGATTATCTGTTAAATTGGGATCAACACCGGATTGAATTAGCGTTTGGGCGAGCGTAAGGTAACGTCGTTGGATGCTCATGATGAGAGGTGTTATTCCATATATGTTGCTAATATTTACCTCCGAACCTTGTTGCAAAAGAGCGATAGCTGCCGTTTGATAGTTTCTTTTTACGGCCCAGAAAAAAGCATTATAGCCTTGCGCATCACGCACATTGATATCCGCACCTTTTTCAATAAATAGCTGCACAACGTCAGGGTAGCCACTCCAGGAAGCCCAGATAAGCGCGGTTTTGCCCTGTAAATCCTTTAACTCAATGTCTGCGCCTTGTGAAATGAGTTCCTTGCATGCCTGAATGTGTCCATGTTGTGCTGCGTGCATTAGAGGCGTGCGTTGAAACTTATCAAACGTATCCACTATTCCACCGGCAGCTAAATATTTTTTAATGAATTCCGGCCGGTCTTGAATGGCTGCGGTAAAGAATAATTCCTTATTATGAAGGGCAGCTGCGCTGGCTGATGTTAAGGAAGTCAATAAAATTAGTAGGTAAATAAAGTTCATGTTTAGCTCTGGTCTTAGCCGTTAGGGTTTTGTTTGCGATTTTTGAACCGTATTTTTGAGTCTCTATCCTGGCCTAGATTTTCTATGTCCATGGTTGATTTGAATCTAGGTTTAGTTTCTAAATGACAAGAAAAATTAAGTTAATTCATTATTGCTGTGCATTGCTCGTGCTTGCTTTGTGGTCAGTGGTGCATGCGAATGATTTAAATGATGCGCGGCTGGCTTATGAGGCAGGGGAGTATGAAGAAGCTTTTACCTTGCTGCGTCCCTTGGCGCAGATGGGTAATGTAGATGCCTCTTTTTTGCTGGGCCATATGTATGAGATTGGCCAGGGAGTAAAAAAAGATCGCTTACAAGCAGAAGCTTTTTATCAGCGTAGTGTTGATGGAGGGCATGTTGAGGCAAAAAAACGGCTAACAAGCTTGCTTAATTCTGTGACCTTGAGTGATTCGATTGTTGTGGCTTGGTATTTAGCAGAAGCACAAGCCGGTGACGCTGAAGCTCAGTACCAACTTGGCTATTCATATGAAATAGGTAATGGCGTTAAAAGTGATGATCAAGTAGCCATAAAATGGTATCGAAGAGCCAGTGCGCAAGAGCATGATTGGGCGCAGCTGAGGTTGGGAATGATGGTTTTATTGGGAATAGGTACGGTAAAAAATCAAGATGAAGGAATCGCTTTACTGCATGAGTCGGCCATTAATGGAAATCGCATCGCTGAATACTTAATACAAGAAGTATACGAAATAGAAAATACGAATTTTTCGATACTTGTACAAGATTTTCGTTTAGCCTTGCCGGATAATGAATCACTCGCGCTCAATTTATTAGAGCAAAAGCTAGCGCAGGGCATGAGCGAGCAATTGCAAACGAAGACAACTGACTCCGTTCATGATCGCAATAATATTAACTCGAATAATTCTGTACTAGTGGGGGCTTCAAGCTTAAGCTTGAAGCATATCTTTGCACAGTATCTGAAAGGCTTGAACTTAGGTAGTGAGTTTACAAAACAGCTAGTAATCGCCGCTAGAACAGAAAATGATGAAGCGCAGTTCGTATTAGGTGTTTTGCATATTCTTGGATATGGTGTTAATAAAGACATTCAAGAAGGCTTAACCTGGATTCGCAAGTCAGCGACTAAAGAATACAAGCTTGCTAATGACTATTTGTTGTTATGGGGTAATCAGTATGGGGCTGCGTTAAATGATGAAACAATAGCACTTTCGTGGTTAAAGCAGTCTGCAAGAAAATTTAATATAACGTCCTTCTATATGTTGGGTGTTATTTATGAGCAGGGCCGCGGGGTAAAAAAAAGCCTGCGTGATGCGTTAACATGGTATCGATTGGCAGCGTCAGCAGGACATGTTTTAGCAGAAAAAAAACTATTCATGATAGATGCTTTATTGATTAATGAAAATAAAATATCGATGCTAGAACATCAAGATAACACATTGTCATTTTTTTTCAATGCAAGCCGATCGAAAAAAATACTCGTTGGAATTATTGGGGCTTCACTCTTTTTTATGGCGTTAGGAATAATATGGAAAAGGCGATTGATTAAAAATTATTTTAGCGTTTCTCAACAGAATATTGACTCTGTTACATCGAAAAATGAAGCATCTATCCATTTTCAATATTCGCCAAAAGACATGTTGTCGCAATATTTTTCTGAAAAATATGAAGCTCAATTCGAAAGTTTTTTAACCTCAGGACAAAAAACTTCGGTGAGATTTTCTGAGTTAGAAATAGAGTCTGTACAAGTCGGATATTTTTTGACAGAGAGCACTGAGAGTGAAGCGACTTATGGGTTTATGGGGGCCGCTCATTCAGGCGAACAAGAAAGTAGTGAGCAACATATTTTGCATGAAAGCTTGCCACGAGAACTGAGTTTGGTATCTGTAGATATTGTTGACACCGAAGAAACAAGCCAAAAACTTGCAATGCCTATTGATGAGACGTGCGCGACTGCTGAAACTAAAGAGGGTGGTTCTCTAAAAGCTGATATGCAGCAAATCAATAAGCGAGAGCTAGCTCTCGCTGAAGTATATTATAATGTGGGAATTATTCATGCGACGGGTGATGGAGTACCCATCAATCACGAAGAAGCTTTTAGATGGTTTGGTAAATCATCACAAGAAGGATTGGCAGAGGCTGATTACCAGATTGGGAAAATGATGATTATGGGGCTTGGAGTGCTTGCAGATAGCAAGCGAGGCAAGGAAATGCTGGATAAATCTGCAAGACAAGGCTGCCAGTTAGCGATTGATTATTTGGCCATATTAATGGACGACACACCCTAGGAGCCTGTCCGAGAACAGACTGACCTACTGCGAACAAGCCTGGTTTTTCGTAGACTCCCCGATTCATTCCGCACTTAGCAGGAACAACTGAATAAATATGTCGTTGCTGGACATAGTATGCGTTATCCTGTAGAAACCGTTTATGAAAGTCAGGGTATAGTACTCGATATTTAATGGGTTTGTGATATGAGAAATGTAAAAACAGCGTTGTTATTTTTTATATTATTTATGACGACTATTTCGCAAGCTAATGCGGGTGATTATAAGTGTTATGTGAAGGCTTCTGATTCTTTGCGTTATTTGGTTATTGTCGAGATGAATAGCGTAGGAATGGCTGCGCGTGCTGCGCGACACGTTTGGATTAATTCACCGGTCACTGGGAAGGTTGGAGTGCAAGATGTTATTGAGTGCCAAATATTGAATAAGCCTTTTAAAGATGCGAATGCGCGCAAGCAAGAAAAAATAACACCGATCAATACGATTCGAAATATTCGAAAGTAAGGAATGGGTGCGGAATAACTTCCTGTTCCTAAGCCTCACCGAAAGGTATCACTACTGGAATGAATAATATGAAACCTGTGTTTGTAGTATTAATCGGCTTGGCATCACTGTTTTATATCCTTAATCCTGGTGCGGGAATATTTGAGTTAATTCCCGATAATATTCCTTTTCTTGGAAATCTTGATGAAGCTACGGCTGTTTTTATTCTACTTTCTTGCTTAAGATATTTTAATATTGATTTAGCGAATATATTCAAACGTAATGCCCATCGTAATATTGAAAGATAAAATATTGGTGTTTTAATTTTTGCCTCATCTCTTACTTCGTTTGTGTCTGTGCTTGAATAAAATTTACCGTGATTTTTATCACATTGTTATCCCGTAGTATTCGCCGATGTCCTAGGCCACTGGTTTTAACGATTGACGCTGACCAAGCCTTACTAACCGCTTCAGCGTGATAATACGGAACTTCTTTATCGTCGGCGTCATGAATGACAAGCCCTGGCGTGGTTAATAAAGAGGCTTGCACTTCCATATTGCAACGTTGCCAGATGTCAGTGCCAAACTTATGCTCTACGAGCTTGCCGAGCTTGAGTTTTGCGGTGGGGCTAAATTTTAGAAATTCTACATAAATATCTAATACCCATTCGAGTTTGGACGGTGATCCAAGGGTAATTAGCGCTTGAGTTTTCAGGCCTTCGCTAACGGCAAGCAGGCTGGCAGCTCCGCCGAAACTATGGCCAATGATAGCGTGAAACGGGCCAAAATATTGCTGAGCCGCTAACAAGGCTTGAGCGCTAGCGGGTAAGTGACTGGATTTACCCGAAGAAGCGCCGTGACCCGGTAAATCAATAGCGATCACTTCAAAGCCTGCATTATTCAATGGCTCGGCAAAAGCACCCATCTGGCTGGCGCGGCCATTCCAGCCGTGAACTAATAATATTTTGGGGCCCTGGGCTGGCCAGGTCAGAACATTGAGTTTTCCCCAATGACTGTTGATAAACTGCTTTTTGGCCGAAGAATCCCATATTAATTCGCGCTTTGGTGGTTTATGGCGATATGTTTTTAACCATTGCTGGAACGCAATATGCGCACATAAGCTTGGTGCAACATGAGAAGTCATTCCTAGGCTTTTTTGCAGTATTTGCTGTAAATATATTTTTATATCTCGCATGGATGTTCCTTACTTATTAATAGGTAAGGAGCGTGCACGTTCCTAAGCTATCAATTTAAAATGAAATTAGGATTTAATCGCTAAGTCTAAAAATAATTGCTCAATAACATCTTCATAAATCTGGGCTTGATTTGCTGAGGCCATTAGGGAGGCACCTTGTAGCATAGACAAGATTGCTAAAGCCTTGTTATTTGCTACTCCTGAAAAGTGCATGAGCTGTTGTTTTTGCCCTTTTTCTAAAATTTCAGTGAGCCACTCGCAGAGCAGTCGGCTTAATTGGCGACTAGCCAATAACATTGATTCCGGTAGAAAGTTTCGTTCTGCATCCAAAGTTCCTAACGGACAGCTCATACCTTGTTTGGATATAAAGCTACGTGGAATAGCGGTTAGTCCATTGAGCAGGCGCACCGGCTGATCGCCATATTTGCTGTTTAAATGATCTCTATACTGCTCAAATTGTACGATCATTTGTTCCACATAGGCGCTTCCAAGATCAGCCTTGGCAGGAAAATAATAATGAATAGCCGCATTTTTCACGCCCAAACGTTCGGAAATATGTTTGTAGCTCAAGCCTTTATAGCCAAGTTCTTGGATAAGTTCCGCAGTTATGTCGAGTATGGCTTGTCTCGTATCTTGTTTATTCATTTCTGGAGTATACTTACTAGTAGGTAAGTATACAAGGCTTTCTGATTTGCTGACTTGTATGGGGCTATGTATCCGATTGTCGCAAAAGCATTTTCAGTGTTAAGGTTTCTGGTTCTAAAAGTTGAGGATTTAAAAATGAAAAATTTCGTGTTGTTATCTTTAATCGTTACGGTGTTTGTTTTATTAACGGCTTGCTCGGAAGAGCAGCAGAATAAAATATCGCGCTTGGGGGTTAGCTGGCTAGAGGGTGATTACAAAGTTACGTTTACTGAAGGTAGCCATGTAAAAACCTGGACGGTGATGGATAGTAAGGTGACCAGTGAACCTGCCAAAGGTTATTATTATTTTTGGGCCGTAGAAGATGGAAAAAAAATATATGTGCAAACGCCGATTATAAGAACTTATATTGAAGAAATTAAATAAAAAAATATTTTGCCCGATAAATTCATGTAAGTATTAGCGGCTCTAAATCTACATTTTGCTCCATGAGTTTTTTACGAGATTAAATGGAATATTAATCAATGGCTGATAAGGGACATGTAAAAAAACTGAAGGAAGGCGTGGATGCTTGGAATATCTGGCGACGAGAAAACCCCAAAATAAAACCGGATCTAAGTAAAGCGGAATTGAACGGGGAAGAGCTTAGTGGGATTGATTTAAGCGAAACTAATTTAAGCGAGGCCAATCTACACAATGCCTATCTGAGTGTCGCAAATTTGGAAAACGCGAATTTAAGCCACGCAAATCTTAATCATGCTACGCTCAATGCTGCAAAGCTAAATCATGCAAATATGAGTGTTTGTAATTTAGATTATGCTCACTTAGAAAATGCTGATCTAAATTCTTCGAGTTTGAGCTATGCATCACTTGAGCAGGCATATCTATTACGCGCCAACCTTTACCGCGCCAATCTGAGCAATGCAAAACTTTCTTCTGCTTATCTCAGTAGAGCCAATCTTAATAATGCAAATATGAGTTTATCGAAGCTCGAAAAAGCCAATTTGAGTTATGCACAATTAGTGAATGCGGATTTATCGGGCGCTGTATTAATAGCAGCGGATATGAGTGAAGCAAATTTAACCGGGGCTAGGTTACACAGTATTGATATGAAAAATGTCAATCTGAGTTTTGCTAATTTACGCCGAGCAAGTTTGGAAAATGCTGATTTTGAAGGTGCTTATTTTTGTAATACGGTATTAGTCGATGTGAATTTAGGGGCGATTAATAATCTTGATACATGTCAGCATAGAGCATCTAGTTTTGTTGATTTCCAAACCTTACAGCAGTCGGGTGAGTTGTCGGTTATTTTTCTGAATGGATGTGGTTTACCCAAAAAACTCATTGATAGTTGGCCTGATATATTGCACCAAGCTATATCTTATTATTCCTGCCACATTTGTTTTAGTGAGAAAGATAAGCGGTTTGCATTTCGCCTAATGAAGCAGTTACAACAGCGCGGTATTCGTTGTTGGGCGGACGAGCGTAAAAGATATGTTGGTGAAACGGTGTTAGTAAAGATTAAGCGAATCGTCAAGCCTTGGGAAAAAGTATTGCTTTGTTGCTCAGAAGCGTCCTTGGGTAGTGATTGGCTGGATTCTGAAGTAGACGGTTTACTCAAAAAAAGTGATCCATCGATGCGTCATGCGCCCTTAGACGACACGGTTCTACTGCCGCTGAATCTTGATGCCCAGCTAACAAGCGGCTATTGGGTGAGTGGAAAATCACATCTTTTAAAAGCACGTATGGTCGCAGATTTTGATGGTTGGGAAGGCAACGAGGCCATTTTTAATACTGCGGTTGAAACCTTGCTTGCGGTATTAAAACGTTCCTAGGGGATACTTATAAACAATCAGCAGTTGCCGGATGGGTCACTGTTTTTCCGTTCTATGGGCCATCCTTGGCCCGTTCCGTGTCTATCCCTGATACTAGTCACTGCAAAACAGTACCCCTCCTTCGTGAATTTCGTTTAACGGGAGGTGCTGACAATAAATTTAAATGATTGAAAAACATATAAAGCGCATATAGAATATATATAGGTTGCTATATGGAGCATGGGTATGGGTATTGTTAAAATTTCAGAAGCCTTGCATGAAAATGCTCGAATTACGAGCAAAGCAATGTCTAGGTCAATTAACTCTCAAGCTGAGCATTGGATGAAAATAGGAATGATTGTCGAATCAAATCCACAGATGACCTATGTAGAGGCTTGTAAAACACTGATGGATGATGCTCGGCGAGGAGACAGTAATGCAGCAACTGTTATTACCGCCACTCAGAAAATCGCATGATCAAATCTGCTGACGAAATTGCTGCGATGAAAGTTGCTGGGAAATTGACTGCAAATGTATTGGAAGCAGTGGCTGATATTATTCGTCCGGGAATCAATACGTTGCAAATAGATGCGTTTTGTGAGCGTTATATAGTCGATCATCTTAAAGCACGGCCAGCAAGTAAAGGGCAATATGGGTTTCAGTTTTCGGTGAATACCTCGGTTAACCATGTGATTTGCCACGGCATTCCCTCGCAAAAACAAGTGTTGAAAAAAGGGGATATCGTCAATGTAGATGTCACCGTGGAGAAAGATGGTTATATGGGTGATAGCAGTAAAATGTATTGCGTCGGCGAGGTTAGTCGCCATGCTCAACGCCTGGTTGATGTCACCCAACAATGTTTATATGCGGCAATTCGGTGTATCAAACCGGGTGCTCGATTAGGTGATTTAGGGTTTGCGATTCAACAGCTTGCGGAAAAAAATAATTATTCGGTGGTGCGCGAGTTTTGTGGTCATGGCATTGGTAAAGAAATGCATGAGGCCCCCCAGGTTTTACATTATGGGAAAAAAGGTCGGGGTTTGGAATTGAGATCAGGTATGACCTTTACCATTGAGCCGATGATTAACCAGGGAAAGTCAGAAATAAAGCAGCATAAAGATGGTTGGACAGTCACCACTAAAGATCGCCGTTTGTCGGCTCAATGGGAGCATACGGTGCTCGTGACCGATAACGGTGTAGAAGTGCTTACTTTGCGAGAGGAAGAAAAAACCTTATTCGAAGGCATTGCTCCTTAAGCCAACGAGGACTTTTCTAGAGCGAATTTCCAACCCTTTTTTTTCAAGGCATACCCTAGTCTACCGATACCTATGGTATGACTCAAAAACAATCAACAAACTCATCTCAGTGTAAACGCACAAAAAGAAAATACGTTTGTTTTCAAAAAATAAACGGGAAACATCCGTTGATGGACGCGGTACCCAGTGCATACGTTGCTTACAGTGTGGCGTATCGTCCGAAGGGTAAAGTTTTCTATTTTAATTTTTCATTAGCCAGAGATATGGGGCTGATAGCAGGAAATCATCCCAGTAAAATGAATGCCGAGTTAAGCCAGGCTATCTTAGAAACCTTTAGTTTGCAGGTGATCAATGAGCATGACATTTTAAGTAATAACACATCTAAGAAAAAAGATATTAAGTCAAATCAGTATATGGCTACCCGATATTTACAAATGCAACATCCCAATAAAGATGGTTTGACTTCTGGGGATGGTCGCAGCATTTGGAACGGGTTTTTTAAGTCGCGCAAAGGTGTGTGGGATATTTCGAGTGGTGGAACCGGTGCAACGCGCTTAAGTCCAGCCACAGCTACGGTTAAAATGTTTTTTAAGAGTGGTGATAAACGAGTTCCTTATGGGTGCGGAAGGGCCTTAATAGAAGAAGGAATCGGCACCGCTATTACCAGTGATATATTCTTTCGTAATGGAATTTCAACTGAAAGGACTTTAGCTGTTGTGGGGTATGCGAATGGCACAGCCGTTAATGTGCGTGCCTCAAGAAACTTGCTGCGTCCAGCCCACATGTTTGGTTTGTATCGTCGAAACCTGCATGAAGAACTGGGTAAAATACTCGAATACTATATTGATAGAGAGGTCGAAAATAAGCAATTTCCTGTTATTAAAAACAAAATAAAAAGATATGAGCGCTTATTGAAAAATATAATTCATTCGTTTGCTTATATGGCGGCAGTATTGGAAAGTGAGTACATTTTTTGTTGGTTGGAATGGGATGGTGATAATGTATTAATGGATGGGTCCATTATTGATTATGGCACGATCCGTCAATTTGGCTTGTTTCATCATGAATACCGTTACGCAGATGTTGAAAAAATGTCAGCGTCCTTGATTGAGCAAAAGAAAAAGGCGAGAACAATTGTGACAACCTTTATTCAGCTTGTAGATTATGTTCTGACGAATGAAAAAAAACCAAACAGTTATTTTTCATCACATAAATTATTAGTCCTTTTTGACGAGGTGTTTTTAGATACACTCATGCATCATTTTTTATATCGTATTGGGTTTGAGAAAAAGGAGCAGGACAAGCTGTTATTAGATGATAATTCTAGAGACATATTAAAAAAATTGCATAAAGATTTTATTTATTTTGAGAAAGCGATCTCTAAACGTAAGCCATATCGGACCCCGGATGGGGTGACAAGAGATGCCATTTTTTGTATGCGAGACGCATTGCGAGAGTTGCCTCGATATTTTTTAGAAACCAATAGCACTTATACGCCAAATGAGTTTATTGAATTGATTTCGTCTGATTATGCTTCGCGGTTGGATAAGGCACCTTATAAAAAGCAACAGGCTCGCATAGCTCGTTTGCAGAGTTCTTATCAGAAATTGATTAAAAGCGGTGCTGGTTTATCAGGCATTCACTATCACACGATGTTAAAACGTATTTGTAAACGCTCAAGTTTAATCAATCGATATGATCGCATCACCGGGGATAGTTTGGTTCATATCGCCAGTCGATTTAACCGTCAGAGAAAGCAGCTTTCATTTGACCAATTGTTTGCGGCAATGGAATGTTTTATTCAAAAACAAGTATTGAATCCGGATAGCAAAAAAAACGAGGACAATAAGGCCGTCAGGTCGAAAAAAATATCAAATCTCGTTCAATGGAGTGGTCGACTTTTGAAAGAATATCGCGCAGGCCTGTAGCGCATTTTTTAGAGTGGTTGTTTGGGTTTGCTGTATCGGATAAATCCAGTGTCCATCATCCATTTGGAATCTTGTTTTTGGCTAACTGCATCACAGTTTTAAAAATTGGTACAGATATTTGCTTGTTTTTCATCAAAAAAAGAGGTTTTCAGGGAAAAGGCACCAGAAATTTCTCTATTTTTCTCAATACTTTAGGTTTTGTGGACGATTTATATAGATTACAAGACGTTATCGAGTCGAAAATATGACTCGGGCAAAGGTTTTCATATTGTAAATGCAGTTGCACAGCCAATGAGTGGAAGAGATAAAAAACAATCAATAATAAATGCTGTCCATAAGCTTGAGGCAGACTCAGCTGATCGGGATGATTTTGATGAGCTGTTTACCCCTAGCTCAATTGCAGCAATAGCGGAGTTTGAAAAAGACCTTGAAATAGAATCTGACCGAGAGTCAACCAGCGAAACTTCATTAGACGCAAGCCCAAATGACAGTGATGTCGATGTTCAATCAGAATCCTTTTCCCTTTCAACTTTTGATGATGAGATGGAAGCCTCGGTGGATATCCCTGATTCGTTTGGCCTAAGTGCTAATGATGAAGATTTCGAGACTGAGACTCAGCTGCAATCTATTGACCATTCAAATTTTGATGATGAAGCTGAAGCTTCGGTGGATATCCCTGATCCGTTTGGTGTAAATGGGGATGATGAAGATTTCGAGACTCAAGTGGAATCCTTTTCTCATTCAAATTTCGAAAATGAGTCGGAAGTTAGTGTTGATGATTCTGATCAATTTGCGATGGAATCTGATGAGAGTGATTATTCAACAGATGCTCAAGCATCAGCATTTTCAGATTTAGAGTATGATAATGAGTTTGCGTTGTTAGGTGATGTGTCTGAGACAGATAAAAGAGAAGCGGAAGACTGGGGGGAAGAAGTTGATAGCGATGTTTCATTACGGACAAGCAATGTAGAGGAAATAGAGCAGACGAATAGCATTTCATCTGTATCAGAGCACAAACAGCTAGCGGATGCAGACAAGAAAGAAATAAAAAACCATCTTAAACGTGTGTTGACTGAAAAAATACTTGAGAGTATCGATTCACATCTTGATGGACTACAGGTTAACATTGGAAATGATATTAAGCCTCATATAGAACCTGACAACCTGAGGCCGACTTATAGTTATAATCTAACACCTCTTGAGTATGGTTATGTTTATAATAAAGAGAAAATCGATAGCTCATCAAACCCTAGGAAGCGAGGTAAGGTGTCTCATGAAGTGTCGGATGAAGGTTCTGTTTCTAGACCCTATGAGTTAACGGAAGAGCTGGATTTAGAGCTGCAGTTTTCTGAAGACGAATCTGAGGCATTTAACGATATCGACGAAGATGAACTCGTCGATCAATTAAGCCAATTACCGATTTCTGAAACGAAGAAAAAAAGAGATTATGGTAATATATTGCTCGTTATTTTTTTAATTTTTATTTTGGTAACGGGAATTCATGGATATTATCAATCGGATCAAGTCTCAAGTTTAGTGTCTGATATTGAAAATAATATCAGTACTTTTACCGCTAATGTGGCAAAAAATATTGATTCATTTACCAATTCGGGTCAATGAGTACTTTCTGTTGTTTTCCTATTTCAAAGTGAATTCAGCGTAGAAATAGACAAAGAATAAGGGCCAAGGCCGGATTTATACGGAGAGTGAGCCAGTTCTTTTAACGTGCCATTGTCTTTATTCATTGAAAAGGCAGAAATATTGTTTGCACCATTATTCGCAACATAGACATAGTGTGTAGAGGGGTCAACGACAACGGCATAGGGAAACCAGTCTACGCTATAGGGTGACTCTTTTATTTCAGCGAGTTGGCCTGTACTTGCATTAATTTTAAACACAGAAAGATCGTGACTTCCCCAATTAGCGACGTAAACAAAGTGATTTTCTGGGTCGACAGTAACGGAGTAAGGTTGTCCACCAGCGATGTATGGCGAGCCGTTAATTTCTGTCAATGAACCATCTTTTGCACTAATTGAAAATGCGGAGACGGTTGTTGAACCATAATTACTGACATATGCAAATTGATTATTTGGAGTTATCGTCACGTATATTGGTCGATCATCCGTGTTAGCGGGAGTTCCGCTGGGTGTGAGCTTGCCGGTATTATTGTCGAGAGTGAACGAGCTAATCGTATTGGAATTAAAATTGGAAACATAGACGAATTGCCCGTTTGGACTCACCATGACGGATATAGGGTGTTTCCCGGTTTTTGCAACATGGTGGGAGTTACTGAGAGTTCCATCTTTATATCGAATGTAAGTCGTAACAGTGTCGTCATCTTCATTGGTGACGAGTGCAAATTTTCCGTTCGGGGAAATTTTTATTCCATCAGGATAGTTTCCTGCGGCAAAAGGAGAGCCTTTAATGGGCTTTAGTGTGCCAAGGGAGTTTGTGACTTCGAATCCAGATATGGTTTTAGACCCTTGATTAGCAACATAGATGTGCTTTCCTTTCGGTGAAACAGAAACTGAGACGGGAAACTTTCCGGTTTTATAGGGTGAGCCTGGTACCGGAATGAGTTCACCGCTCTTTATATCTATTCGATAAGCGGAGATATTATGGTTGGCCTGATTTGCCGAATAAATAAATTCTTCGTTGACGGCCTGCCCTTTGATTGGTGCATTGTTCAGTGCAGGATTTGCGCTAGATGCTGTATTGCTTACAACTAGACCAAAAAGCGCTATGAGCAGGCTAAAGCCTATAACAGGTGTAATGTTCATTTTTCTCTCTCCTAGGTAAAGCGTATTATATTCTTTTTAATATACGGGAATTGAAAAAATTGACAAGAATGTTGGTTAGATTACAGCTGTTCCCGCTAAGTGCGGAATGGGTCACTGTTTTTCCGTCCCGCGTCCATCCATGGCGCTAGTCACTGCAAAATAGTGCCCCAGTCCTTCGTGAATCTAGTTAGCAGGAGGTGCTGGTTAGATTATGTTATCAGTCACACTGTAGGGTTCATTTTTCGCGTTAAGTAGAACGAATAAAACCTCTTTTCGGCTTATCTTTTGCTCATCATTATTTCTTATGGCGATTTTGATACTAGGTTTTTGGGTGATTTTCTCAACGGAGGTTCTGGCAGCGGATAAGATTAACCCGGTTCAGGCTAATACGGTTTTGCAGGACTTGCCGCTCAAGACGACGAGCAAATTAACTAAGTTTGATTATAAGTTAATAGATCGTGATTTTTTTGATCACAATGTGACTTCATTTGCTTTGCGTGGGAGCCATGCTTTACAGATGTGTGATGCATGCCATAAGCCTAACGAGTCTTATAATAAGGCTGAACGAGCATGTCTTAGCTGTCATGAGTCTGAGCAAAAGCAACATCAATCATTAGGATTACAATGTGAAAACTGCCATCTAGAAACGTTTTGGTCACAAGTGCGTTTTAATCATGTTAATACAGGTTATCGATTAGAAGGTGCTCATCAGCATACGGCGTGTACACAGTGTCATGTGAATAGTCAGTATAAAAGTGCCTCCAAGGTATGCAAAAACTGTCATGAGTTGGATAATGTGCATTTTGGGTTTAGTCGTTCACCGTGCGCAAAATGTCATACGCCGAATAGCTGGGCGGTTAATTCGTTTAATCATGCATTACAAACAGGTTTTGCTCTGAAAGGTCGACATCAATCTGTGAGTTGCGATTTTTGTCATGCAGGAAGGAATGTTAGAAAAACGGAATCGGCTTGTCGGTTTTGTCATGCAAGTGAAGATGTACATCAATCAATATTTCAAGATGACTGTGGAATTTGTCATACTTCTAAGTCGTGGAAAAAAAAATCTTTTAGTCATCAGGCTGTTTCGACGTTTGAGTTAACTGGAAAGCATAAGAAACTGGCTTGTCTCATTTGTCATCAGTCTCCAGAAAACAAAAAAATGAGCGACCAATGTGTATCTTGCCATAGCAAAGACGATGTTCATTTATCTCAGCTTGGAAATTCTTGTGAAGATTGTCATAAGGCGAATACATGGTTGTCTGAGATTCATTTTGATCATGATCTCACATCATTTCCGTTATTAGGTATACATAGTATTATTTCATGCGAGCGTTGTCACCTAAACCGTTCTTTTAAAAATACCAAATCTAGGTGCCAAGATTGCCATGCTTCTTTATATCTTCGATCTCATGCAGGAAAGCTTGGCGATACATGCGAAAGTTGCCATAGCCCGGTTGATTGGAATTACCCTATATTTATTCATACTATGGCTGAGTTTACTAAATTTGACAAACAACATTTTTTTAAAAAATGTCGAGATTGTCACCAAGATGGAAATTCGGTTTGGGTCAAGAATATTAAAAAATGTTCGCAATGCCATAATGAAAAAGAGTATAGGTTGAGGCAATGAATGGGTGTCATATAAAAATAATTTACTTTTTTAGTTTCATGTTGTTTTTACTTGGTCAGTTTGCGTACGCTAAAAATGTATTGAAAGACTATGATATTTATGAATCCAAGTATGGTTTTAGGCTTACCCTTTTTTTTAATCGAGAAATTGAATATATGGGACACAGGCCACTAAACGAAGGAAAGTTTATTCAAGTTAAAATGCTCGATCAAAAAAATTTAAGAAAACCTGAAAAAAACCGAGAATCGCTTGTTTTTAATGATGCGAAAAATCATGGTATTGAAAAAGCAGTGTATGAAGCAAGCGTGCCAGGAGGCCCTTTTTTAGTCATAATGTTTGACCGGGTTGTACAATTCGAAATAGAACCAATAAAACGATATGACAAAATATCTATCAATATCTCTAAAAAAAATATTTTTCAGAAAAATAAAAAACGGCGAAAAAAAGGCTTAACAAGCAAGTCAATAATATTTTCTTCTGAAGAAAATACTAAAGATTTGTATAGCGAAGGTGAGCATGCGCTTAAGGATGGTAGAAATACAGATGCGATTTTGATTTTTACGCAATTTTTGAATCTTAACGAAAGTACTTATGAGCGAAAAGCTAAAGAACTATTAGCGCTTTCACGTGAAAGAAATGGACAACCTGATCTGGCGCTCAAGGAATACGAGAGTTACCTCACTCTTTATCCTAAATCAGATCGTAAAAAAGTAGTGCAACAACGATTAATGTCTATAAAAATAAAGCAGAAGATTTTAGAAAAAATAAAAGTCGAGTAAAAAAGCGGTGGTTATGCGAATAAATATCTTACTTGTTCTGTTGGGTTCCGTCGTCGTTATTGCGGGCGTTATGCTTGTTGCTAAACCAACGACTCTTATCGAAGATGTTTTTATATCCGATACCTCTGAGAGCTTTATTTATACGATACAATTATCGTTGCCATTTGAGTATATTGATCATTTTCCCAAAGAAAAAACGGAACTTGTGCAGGTGTCGCTAGGAGTCAATAGTTGGTTTGAAATTAATGCCAATCATTATTTCGGCAGCGAAACTATTGTGCCAGATATATTGCAATCTCAGTTAATGACTGATATCGCATACGAAGCCATGGTGGTAGGGGAGTCTTATCTTACCATTCGTTTTAAGCAACCCGTTAATTACTTATTAATGGCTGATGAAGCGTCAAAAAATATTGTCATAAGAGTGAATAAATAACAGCAGTAAGTCATTTTCATAAGATTCTGAGTGTCTCGCCTTTTTTATACAGCAAAAGCTTGACAAAGGCTCTTATAAGAAGGATTATTTTGCTCACCCACTTGGGTTTTTGGCAATCCTATAATGAGTTAAGGAAGTGTTTTTAATAATATGACTTTATTCTTAATGGCTGTATGTATGATTTTTGTAGTTTGCGTGGTCGAGGCTCTCAGAAAAGAGAAAAAAGACATAAGAATCAGAAAGCTAAATGCCGTTAGGGCGCGTATTAAAAGTTATGTTTCTTAATGGGTTTCCTGCCAGGTTTTTTCACCTTATCGTTTATATGCCATTTCTTACTTTACTGAGTGATAGGCATATAAAAGAAGCGTTATTATCGAGCTATACCCGTGGCGTTTGAGATCTAGGTTTGAGTATAAAGTGTTTGCTGGAGTTGAGTGTTCATTTAGCGGAAAATGTCGATAGTTGATAGCGAGGTTTGCTTGCCTCCCGCTTCTGTAAAACCCCCAAAGAAGTAAATCATATCATTCATCATCTCACTGCTCATACCAGCTCTTTTTCTCGGCATATCGGTTATCTCTATCCAGGTGTTGGTTAACGGATCAAATACTTCTACGGAACTCAATACTTCTGAGCTTTCGCCGCCGAATACATAGATTTTTCCATTAATGACCTTGCTGCTAGCAGATGCTCTTCGCCTCTGCATGGGAGTGACAATTTCCCATTGATCGGAAGTTAGATTATATCTTTCTACCGAGTTTGTTGCATTCGTTGAATTGCCAATGCGTCCGCCCATAACATAGATAAAGTCGCCTAAAGTGACCGCTGTAGAGTTATTTCCTCTTGGCATTGATTGCAGGCTTGTGGTTGACCAGGTTTTATTGACCGTATTGAAAACATGAGCTTGTTCGTTAGGAAAACCTCCTGTTAAATAGATGTTGTCGCCAGCAGTGGTAATACTGCTAAAGCGCGCATTTTCAGGCGGCCCATTTTTTTCTAGTTCCCAATGAAAGGTTTCTTGCGTAGGATCAAATGATTGCATTGTAGTAACAAAATTGTCTTCAGCGAAGACATAAATCCTATTGCTAACAGTAACGGCCTTAGGATATTTTTTATTGCTTAATGAAAGGCCGGTTTGAAGCCATGCATTGCTTGTTGTATTAAAGGTGATTATCTCGTGTTCACTTTCATTATCATTGATAGCATGGATGAGATAAATTTTATTTCCCGCAGTAGTGCTCGCAGATATAGGGCCAAGGGCTTTAGCGTTAATAGGCGGAGGCTCGGTAACTAACCAAGACGATTTTTTTAAATCATAAATTTCAGTTTTTTCAGTGTAAACAGATGTTCCTGCTGTCAAATCAAGTCCTGCTACGATATATAATTTTGAGTTATGAATAAAAGAATCGTGTCTGGATCGTTTAGTGCTTAAGTTGCCTAACGTAGACCAGAGCTTGTCAGAGTCCTCGTAAACAAAAACCTCGGAGCTTGAATTGTTTGCATCTGTTTCACCGCCGATGACATAGAGCTTGTTGGCATGGAAAACACTGCTATGATGGGCGAGCGAGAGAGGTAAGTCGCTTAAGCTTGTCCATTGCTCAGACGGCTCTAGTTCAGGATCATAAGACTCAACGGTTTTTACAAAGCTGTCTGCATTAGTCTTGCCTCCAGATAGATAAAAAAGCTCCCCATTACTGGCTAAACTGAATTCTGTTCGGGGTGAATTCATCGGCGTTGCTGCTGTTGTCCACTCTTGATTGGCAATATTGTAGATATGTATTGAGTCCGAAATACCGGTTTCATTGTGGCCACCAAAGACATAAATTTCTTTATTGAAAATCGCACATTGATGGCCTTCGAGTGCAACCGGCATTGCCTTTACACTCTCCCAACTATTACTCGATAGATCATAACGCTCATTCTGCGACGATGTTTCGACTGCTTCTTCTTCAATAGGTTTTTCTTCAGTTCCGACGTTGGTTGTTGTGAAAATTCTTCCGCCCAGTAAATAGATATAATTATTGTCAGCGCATACCGCCATATTACTGGTTGGGAATTTTAATCCAGAAAGTAAAAAATTTTGTCGGGTGGATAAATTATTATAGCTAAGGTTATCCCTATAGTTTGTTTTTTCTTCAATTGTTTGCTGTCCTCCCAAGGTATAAAATTGGCCATCCAGCATAAGGCTGCCTCGTTGCTCAGATTGTTCGGGCGGAAATGGGTTGGAATGCCATTGATTGATTCTTGGCCTGACTTTTAGTTGATTGTTGCTTAATTGCAGCTCGCCATTGATGATGGCTTCAATTCTAAAATAATAATCTGTGTTGCGATCTAGGTTTGTAAAGGTGTAGCTATTTTTTTGGGTGAGTTCATTGTAAATATTGCTAGATTCGGGTAAATCGATAATTTCTAAATCTTGGTTAATTGTGATTTTACCGTTGTCATCAACACTAATGCTTGCATTGGTTTTTCGATAGAGCGTAAACTTATTCGGTGCTCTTTTATTCCAACTAAGTTCGGTTTTTTTTACAGAGTCAGATGTTAAAAATAAGTCGAGATAAGGGTTTATGATTACCTCGTAGTCGAATTGTATGCCTTTATATATGGCCGAGATTTTTGTGGTGCCAGAGTTAATAGTGGTGAGTAAGTTATTGTTATCAATTTTGACAAAATATTTATCATAATTCCAGTTTAAGTTTTCAGTAATCGTTTTTTCGAGGCCATCGGAGAATGTCAAGGAAACATCTAGTTGAATCGTCTGATCCAGTTCGAGTGAGTTTGATAGCGCCGTAATGGTATTATTTATGGGGCCGACTACAGATAAATCCAGTGTTGCCGAAATGTCTCTAAAGTTAACCGATATCGTTACCTCACCGCTGGAAATTCCTTTGATTTTTCCGGCTGCTTCAATCTTTGCGATGTCGGTGTCTGAGCTTTTCCAGGACGCTTTGCGCAGCACATCAAGCCTTGTGGCGTCACTAAATATTGCGATTAATCCTAGATTTATCTCGTCGCCTTGTTCAAATCGTACATCCTCTATCGGGGTTTCATGAATAAATTCTAATTTGACAATTTTGGGCAGAACATTAATCCTTATCTGTCGGGTGAATTCAGCAAAGCTTAGAGTAATGGTTACTAGTCCTGGCTGATGCGCATATAGGATGCCTTTGTCATCAACGGTTGCCACTGTCGTATTTGAAGATACCCATTGAGCGGATTGAGCAATATTGACTTCACTTGCGTCGTTATAAACGACTATTGCATTCAGTGAGACTGATTTATCAACTTCAATGGAGTTAATGGTGTCGCCCGTGTTTAATGCGACGATAAAGAGCGATGAGCTGGCAGACTTCTCTCCTTTGCCGCAGGAAATAGTGGTAAATGCTATTAAAAACAATAAGATAAATGTCAGTGATCTTTTTTTCATGGACTACGGTCTCAGGTTTTGTGGTTTTTCTGTGGGCGCTAAGAACCAGCAGAAAAGTATCTTACACAACAATCTCTTATCATGGAATCTAGGATTATTTAATCATGAGTTTACCTGGCTTGTTTGTCGGGTCATCGGGGTATTCATTCTTTAAATTAACTGATATTATCGACTTCCAAAATTTAACTTATTAGTGATGTAAGCGCCCTGCCGTAAAGGCTTTATACCGACAAGGGGGGCTATTCGCCTCAGGTGCTTCTAAAGGATTTTCATGGCAGATCGAAGACTTCAAGTTTTTCATGCCGTTGCTCGTTTGCTTAGTTTTACTAAAGCGGCTGAAGCGCTTCATATGACCCAGCCCGCAGTAACGTTCCAGGTACGACAGCTCGAGGAATATTTCAATACGCGTTTGTTTGATCGCACGCATAATCGAATTAGCTTAACTGAAGCGGGTAGAAAGGTGCATGAGCATGCTGGCCGTATCTTTGAGCTTTATGCGGAAATGGAAAATTCCGTGCGTGAGCTTACTGGGGAAGTTAGCGGTATCCTTATATTGGGCGCTAGTACCACGATTGCTGAATATATGTTGCCCTCATTACTGGGGGATTTTAAAAATAAATACCCCGATGTGAGTGTACGCCTAAAGGTTTCGAATACTGAAGGCATTGTATCAATGGTGGAAAATAACATTATTGATCTGGGTGTTGTAGAAGCGCCGGTGGCCAATAAAAATCTTTCGGTTGAGCATTGCAAGACGGATCAGTTAGTCGCGATTGTGCCCCCAGGTCATCCATTGGCTGAATTTGATCTTTTACCTGCACAACGCTTACTGGATTTCCCATATATATTTCGTGAAGAAGGCTCGGGAACACGAGAAGTCATCGTTGAATACTTGAATCAAATAGGGCTTAACTCGAATGAGTTAAATGTGATCATGGAACTCGGTAGTCCCGAAGCGATCAAAGGAGCCGTGGAAGCGGGAATTGGCATAACCGTGCTTTCTCATGCTACCTTGGTTAAAGAAATCAAGTTGAATACTCTTAAGGCTATTCCACTGGATCCTCCGCTGACGAGGCCCTTTTCGTTTGTTCATCAAAAACAAAAATTTCGCCAATTGGCGATGGAGGAGTTGTTAGAGTTTGCGCGTCAATACTGCGAAGAGCACCCCTGACCTGGTGGGTGATTAGACCTAAAAGAAGAAAATAAAATCGTCGCTCAAGGAGAGAACTGTTCATGATTGAAATGCTTAAAATTTGGTACGAGAGGCATTTCTCCAATCCACAAGTACTGATATTAGCCATTTTATTATTGACCGTATTTGGTGTTGTCATATTTATGGGCAATATGCTGTTGCCTTTACTGGCTAGTATTGTCATTGCCTATTTACTTGAAGAGGGTGTATTAAGGATTGAGCGCAGAGGGTTTTCTCGCGTTATATCTGCGGTGTTTGTGTATTTATGTTTTGTATGCCTGATGGTGGTTGCCGCTATCGGTATGCTACCGTTGTTGTCTGAACAGATAACACAATTTATCGGTGAGCTACCTAAAATGCTGTTGCGCGTACAAAAAGCATTGCTGGAGTTACCGCAGGCCTATCCAGGTTATGTTAATGAAGCACAAATAAAAGAGTTAATGGTGAAAGTGGGTTCTGAGCTGGGCAGCTATGGACAGCATGTCTTACAGCTTTCACTTTCTTCATTGAAGGGGTTATTAACGTGGGCCGTTTACCTGATTCTTATCCTTCTTCTTGTGTTCTTTTTTCTCAAAGACAAAAAGAAAATTGTTTCATGGTTGACCATGTTTTTACCTGATGAGCGCGTATTGGTGGCTCAAGTCTGGGCTGAAATGGATGATCAAATCGGTAATTATGTGCGTGGAAAAGTACTTGAAATTATCATTATTGGCGTATGTTCATGGATTGTATTTGCGGTAATGGGATTAAACTATGCCGCTTTACTGGGCTTGTTAGTCGGTTTGTCGGTTTTAGTACCCTATGTGGGTGCAACGGTTGTTACGGTGCCCGTTGCGATGGTTGCCTTTTTTCAGTGGGGTTGGGGTTCCGAGTTTGCTTATCTCATGCTTGCGTATGGGATTGTTCAGGCTTTGGATGGTAATGTGCTAGTACCTCTGCTTTTTTCCGAGGCAGTGAATCTTCACCCTGTTGCGATAATTATAGCAATTATAGTATTTGGTGGGTTTTGGGGTTTTTGGGGAGTATTTTTTGCGATTCCGCTCGCAACGTTGGTTAAAGCGGTGTTGAATGCTTGGCCGACGGCACCTGAACCGAATCTACCACGAGATAAGCAAGCTGGACATTAATTTGTTACAGAGGCATTTTTGTTGCAATGAAGCAATGAGATAAACCTGTTTTTAAGGAGTAAGAGTAATTCATGAGTAGCAAAATGACAATGACAAGCAAAATTCTCGTTTGGATGGCAGCAGGACTAGTGCTTGGAAGCTTGATTAATGCATTCGCGAGTGACGTGAAATTCATCAATGACTATTTCGTGAATGGTATTTTTCATGTTGCTGGTGCTCTGTTTATTAGCCTGCTAAAAATGTTGGTCGTACCATTAGTGACTTTTTCTTTGATCTCCGGTGTATGCGGCATTGGGGATATTAATAAATTAGGCCGAGTTGGTTTCAAAGCATTTTTGCTTTTTATGTTAACAACAGCCCTCGCTATTACGCTTGCAATTTCGGTTGCCACTATTGTTGGGCCTGGGCAAGGTTTTGAACTTGCCGAAGCCTCTAAGAGTGAATTTACTGCACCTGTTGCTCCGCCGTTAACTCAAGTCATTATAGACTTGGTTCCGAGTAATCCAGTCGCGGCGTATGCAAATGGAAATATGTTGCAGATTATCTTTTTTACTATTTTATTTGCAGTTTGCATCTTAATGCTGGGGTCTAAGGGGAAGTCTATTTCTGATGGTGCAGAAAAGCTTAATGATGTCATGATGCAAGTAGTGAACGTGGTGATGCATATTGCTCCTTATGGTGTATTTGCCTTGATGGCGAAAACTTTTTCATTGCAAGGCCTTGGACTTATATTGCCAATGATTAGTTATTTTGCTGTGGTTGCGATTGTGTTGATAATGCATGCCACTGGAACCTTAATGTTATTGCTAAAGTTGTTAGGAAAAGTAAGCCCGTTACAATTTTTACGCAAGCTTAGAACCGTGCAAATTTTTGCATTTAGTACTTCAAGTTCAAATGCCACGATACCTATTACCCTAAGAGCAACTGAAAAACGTCTAGGGGTTGATAATTCAACAGCGTCTTTTATTGTTCCATTTGGTGCGACTATAAATATGGATGGTACTGCGATTATGCAAGGTGTTGCGACTGTATTTATTGCCAATGTTTATGGTATTGAGCTGGGCTTGGCAGGCTATTTAACGGTCATCGGAATGGCTGTATTAGCCTCGATAGGTACCGCAGGGGTGCCCGGTGTAGGTTTGATAATGCTTGCAATGGTGTTTAACCAGGTTGGTTTGCCGGTTGAAGGTATTGCATTGATTATGGGCGTTGATCGTTTGCTTGATATGATGCGTACTGCCGTAAATGTCACTGGAGATGCTGCGATAACCACAATTGTTGCGCGCTCTGAAGACAGTATATCTATGGAGATATTTAATGATCCAAATGCTGGTAGCGTAGAAGACGTCCATCTGCCACATAAAGGTTCAGCATAATTGAGAAAAGTGATTCGCGCAAAAAAAATAGAGTAAATGCTTGTGCAAAAAAATACCTTGTATTGGTATGACTACGAGACCTTTGGTGCAAACCCTAAAGTGGATAGAATTTCGCAGTTTGCAGGTGTGCGCACGGATCTGGATTTAAATATCATTGGTGAGCCACTGATGATTTATTGTCAATTGGCGGATGACTTTTTACCGCAGCCTGAAGCATGCTTAATTACCGGTATAACGCCGCAAAAAGTAATAAAAGAAGGTATGCCTGAGGCTGAGTTTATCAATGTTATTAATCAGCAGTTTTCCGAACCGAATACCTGTGTTGTGGGATACAATAATATTCGTTTTGATGATGAGTTTACGCGTTACAGCCTGTATCGGAATTTATTCGACCCCTACGCGCGTGAATGGCGTAACGGTTGCTCAAGATGGGACTTAATCGATGTGGTTCGTCTAACACGTGCATTGCGTCCAGAAGGCTTAGTTTGGCCGGCGCATGAAGATGGCTCTCCAAGTATTCGATTAGAAGATTTAAGCGCAGCGAATAATCTAAACCATGAATCGGCACATGATGCACTTTCAGATGTGTATGCAACGATTGCTGTTGCTAAACTTATTAAAGACAAGCAACCACGGCTTTATGATTATGCGTTTAATAACCGATCTAAAAGCAGTATTTTTTCGATGTTGAATATTAAGGAAAAGAAGCCGGTATTACATATTTCGGGTATGTATCCTTCAGATCGTGGAAATATGGCAATAGTTGTTCCGCTTGCTATGCATCCAACAAACAAGAATGGGATTATCGTTTTTGATTTGTCTGAGAACCCAGAGTCGCTTTATTTATTAAGTAGCGAAGAAATCGCGAAGCGAATTTTTACCCCTAAAGCGGAGCTTCCTACAGACCAAATGCGCATATCGTTAAAAACGGTGCATGCCAATAAGTGTCCTATCGTTTCTCCCGTCAATACTTTGCAACCTGATATCGCGCAACGCTATGGTATAGATATGGCCGTTTGCAAACAGCATTTAAATTTTATTACAGCTCAAGAATCCATTGCTGAAAAATTACAACAGGTTTTTTCTGCAACTAAATTTGAACCGAGCTTGGATCCGGATTATATGCTTTATGGCGGTTCTTTTTTTGGTGCAGCCGATAGAGAGAGCATGGATCATGTTCATTCGCTATCATCTAATGAGTTGCTAGGGTATGAGATGGTATTTGAAGATGATCGTTTGGCCGAGATGTTATTTCGTTACAAAGCACGCAACTGGCCTGAGTCATTAAGCGCTGACGAAAAAGAAATGTGGCAAGCGTTTCGGCTGAGTCGTCTAAATAAGCCAGAAACCTCAATCCTAAGTTTTGCAGAGTATTTTGCAAAAATCGAGCGATTAAAAAACAACCAAGAAAATAATGTGAATATTTCACTTTTACAGGAGTTAGAAAAATATGGTCGGGCAATAAGCCCGAAAACATAGTACGAGGAGGCTGTTCTTAGACAGCCTTCTGGAGCTTGTCCGAGAACAGACTGACCTACTGCGAACAAACCTAATTGCGTATATTTTTCGATTAAACTCGTTAAATAGCGATGGCTATTTGCCTCATTTGATCGAAAAATCTATGCTAATCAGGCTTGCTCTTTTGGCCATGGATGGTCTTATGCAGCGAAGCACAGGGATGTGCGAGAGCGTGCGTGACGATCGCTGTTCTAGGACAAGCTCCTAGGAATAAATTAATATTAGGGTTTTTTTTCTTTTTCGTCGTTATCGTTGTTCAGAAATAAAAATTTAACCATCATGTAAATAACAGCGGCCGCTAAAAATGCGACGACTCCATATATTAGCCATTGACCAAAGTTTTCCCAAGCTTGAGGTGATGTTAATGTTAAATTTCCGTCTGCATCTTTTTTCATGCTGTAATTCCCATGTCTAAATTTAATTAATGAATTGAAGCTTTACTCATCGAAGTGTATAAGAGAATGCCGTATATTGTCCGATATTTTGAGGGTTTAAATAATATTTGATCCTCTATGTTAAGTGTTTTTAGTTAATCTATTGTTTTTATTTATATAATTTGGCAGGGAGGTGTTCTAATGGGTGTTGTGCTACAAATTTTAGGGTTTTTGGTGTTTTCGTTTTTAGTGGCATGGAGCGTTATAGGCATTTTTTATAAGTTTAGGCAAACGAAAATTCAGGCTGCAGGCTTGGTTGTGGATCCATTAGCGATGCCACAAATGCGTCCAATTTCAATACCCTCCAAGGGTCAAAGAAATAGTTTAGATAGAATTTCGGCTTGGATGTTTGAGGTTCGGCAGTGGGAATTGACTGAAGACTGGAGCTTTAAACTGCCAAATGATGGCCCGACAGTTATGTTGCATAAAGGCTTTGTTTTTGACGGAGCTTCGATTCCTCGCCCTTTGTGGGGCTTGCTAAGCCCTACCGGATTATTACTTATTCCGGGCTTAGTGCATGACTATGCTTATCGCTATGAGTTTTTATGGCAGCTTAATGAGGATGATACGGTATCAAAATATAAGATCGCTGAAGGTCGTGAGTGTTGGGATACTTTGTTTTTTGAAATTGGGAAAGAAGTTAACGGCTTAACATTTATTGATAAGCTGGCTTATTATGCGGTGAGTAAATTTGGTGATAGCCCTTGGGAAAACAACCGAGATCGAGCCGAAGTTTGGGTTAACCCTAGAGCGGTTAAAGAAGTGCTTGAGGCTGAAGTTACGGACAATGCAGATAAGACTGATGTTTCCGCCGCAGAGGCCGTTGTTGAAGCAGATTCTGCTTCCAATATTAAAGATATTAAAAAAACGCGTAAAGAGAAGCCAAAGGCTGAGAAATCTGCAACCGAGAAGGATGTGGAGCCGGCATAAGCAAAACTATGTTTGTTGAATTTTATCTATTGTTGTTTAAATGTTGTTAAATTGAATGACCTAGTCCTTTTGTCTGAAATTGAAAGCTCTTTCCTAAAAATCAACTAGGCTTGCTCTCGTGACGATCGCTGTTCTCGGACAAGCTCCTAGTTGATTTGTTAGCCTATCTAATGCTCTGTTTTTGCTGATTTTTCTCCAAAATTTATGCCTTCTTGCGCGCTATGCCTACGACAAGTGCCAATGTTTGTGATGTAGAGTCTTTGCACTCCAGTCTGTTTAGTGACGGAAAGCTTTGTTGCTTTCATTTTGGATAATTGACTGGTTTGTGTGAATTTTAGTCTAGCTTTAGAAATTCCTACAACTGGGCGATAAATGTGGAATATAGTTTCATTTAATTAGGCTTTTATGCATTACGAATCAGAAAAAATGGAACATCTACTGCGACAAGAAAGAGCTGCTAGGCAGGAAGCCGAAAAACTTCTGGAAGTGAGAAGCAAAGCGCTACACGAGTCCAATTTGGAGCTAAAGGTCACGCTGCAACAGATGGAGGAGTTAGTGGAGCAACGCACTAAGGAGTTGTCATCCGCTTTAGAAAAAGCGAACCATATTTGTGCGGCTAAATCGCAATTTCTTGCGCATATGAGCCACGAAATACGAACGCCTATGAATGCAATTCTGGGAATGAGTCATCTTGTTTTGCAAACGGATTTAAGTTCGAAACAGCGCAAATATTTAAACATAGTTCATGGTGCAACCGAGTCGTTAATCCAGATTATTAATGACATATTAGATTTTTCTAAGATCGAAGCAGGGAAAGTACACCTGGAGGAGAAAGAGTTTCAGCTAAGCGATGTATTAGACCAACTCCCGAAAGTGCTTGGCATGGAGTCACTAGAAAAAGATGTTGTTTTAAGGTTTAATATTGACTCGAATATTCCGCCATCTCTCGTGGGAGACTCATTGAGACTGAGTCAAATTCTTATCAATCTTGGGGCTAATGCAGTAAAGTTTACCGAGCAAGGTGAAATACTCATCTCTGTAAATGTAGAAAAAAAATGGACGAATAAAGTACTTTTACACTTTATCGTTAGTGATAGTGGTATTGGTATTGCTCCCGAAAGGCAAGTTGGTTTATTTGAGGCTTTTACTCAGGCGAGTCGTTCGACAGCGCGCAATTATGGCGGCACCGGTCTTGGTCTCACTATTTCAAAAAATCTGGTACAGTTGTTAGGTGGTAATATTTGGGTTGAAAGTGAGTTGAATAAAGGCAGTGATTTTCACTTTACGGTTTGTTTGCGCAGTAGTGAGGAGGAAGTTCCAGAGAGTAGGGATGCTAAACGTGGCTTAGTGGCTGTTGATGGTAGTATTCCGCAAGAATCAAAAGATACAGACTGCCAAGGTCGAGACTCATTAATGTTTAATGATTGTCGAATATTACTGGTTGATGACAATAAAATAAATTTAATGGTTGGGAAAAGCTTGTTGGAAAATATTGGAATCACGATTGATACCCGAAAAAATGGCCAGGAAGCGATTGAGGCGATCCAACAGGAGGTTTATGATGCTGTTATTATGGATATTCAAATGCCAGAAATGGATGGGATAACGGCAGCGCGTAAAATCAGGTCATTAGGCGGTCGATTTTCTGAACTCCCGATTATTGCAATGACCGCAAATGCATTTCCGGAAGACATTGAAAAAAGCCTATCCGCTGGGATGAACGATCACCTGAGTAAACCGGTTAATCCAAAAAAACTAAATCAGACATTATTAAAGTGTATCCATCCTAAGTTGTCGGGTAAATAACCGTTCGACTTATACCGACAAAAATTGCCGAAAATTACAAAGTATCAGATGCAAAGTCTGCTAAACGAGATCGCTCTCCACGTTGAAGTGTTATATGTGCGCTGTGTTGCCAGTCCTTGAATCGATCTACAACATAGGTCAGTCCTGAGGTGGTTTCGGTTAAATAAGGGGTGTCTATCTGGGCAACATTGCCCATGCAGATAATTTTTGTGCCTGGCCCTGCGCGAGTGACTAGTGTTTTCATTTGTTTAGGTGTTAAATTTTGTGCTTCATCGATAATCACATATCGATTTAAAAAAGTGCGGCCACGCATAAAATTCATCGAACGGATTTTTATCCGCTTCGACAATAAATCATTGGTCGCGGCGCGTTCCCATTCTCCTGAGCCTGGCGGCGAGGTTAGGACTTCCAAATTATCCATTAATGCCCCCATCCACGGAGTCATTTTTTCTTCTTCTGTGCCGGGAAGAAAGCCAATATCTTCGCCTACGGGTACGGTTACTCGGGTCATTATGATTTCTTGAAAACGCTTTTCGTCAAGTGTTTGCATGAGTCCGGCGGCCAGGGTAAGCAATGTTTTGCCGGTGCCCGCCATTCCGAGCAGTGTTACAAAATCAATTTCGGGGTCAAGTAATATGTTGAGTGCAAAGTTTTGTTCCCTGTTTCGAGCTTTGATGCCCCATACATTATGCCCATTCCCTCGAAAATCATCGATAATTTCAAGCGTTGCAGAGTGACCACTATGCTTGCGGACGATGGCTTGAAATGTATCGTCATGGCTGTAAATGTATTGGTTGGGGTACCATTCCTCTAGATCATCTCCCTTGATAGTATAGAAGCTGTGCCCGTTTTCTGACCAGGATTCAATGTTTTCACTATGTTCGTCCCAGAAGCCTACCGGCAGCTTAAAGGAGCCGCTATATAATAAATTCACATCTTCGATGACTTGGTCGTTGTGAAAGTCTTCAGCCTTTATTCCGAGAATGGCCGCTTTTATTCGAAGATTAATATCCTTTGATACAAGAATAACGTTGTTGGCGCTACGTTGTTGTTGAAAGGCTAATGCCGAACCTAAAATAGTATTATCAGCTGAATTGCCGGGTAGGTCTTTGGGTAGATTAAAGATGAGTTCCTGAGTTTGAAAAAATACACGACCGCTCTGAGTCTCTGAGTTTATCGGTGAAGGTAGGGGAATACCTTGTTCGATTTCTTCCTTGGTCGCGCTATCAACGATATCTTCTAGAAATCGACTGCTTTGCCGGGCATTGCGGGCGACTTCTGATGGCCCTCTTTTGTTTCTATCCAGTTCTTCTAGTACCACCATGGGTAAAAAAATGTCATGTTCCTGGAAGCGGTATAGGCACGCAGGGTCATGCATTAATACGTTGGTATCAACAACAAACAACTTTCTTTTGTCCATTAAACCCTCCAAGATAGGCTGTGGCAATAACACCTCTAAATATCTGATGCGAGATGACTATGTTTGTTTTTTGGACATTTTTTTTGCCGCTGCTAAAACTTCTTCGACATGACCAGCCACTTTAACTTTGCGCCATTCGTGCCGGAGTACGCCTTTTTCGTCAATTAAAAAAGTACTTCTCTCGATACCCATTACTTTTTTACCATACATGTTTTTCTCTTTAATAACGTCAAACAGAGTGCATAGAATTTCTTCTGCGTCGGAAATTAACTCAAATGGAAACGCTTGTTTGGCTTTAAAGTTTTCGTGTGATTTTAAACTGTCTCGAGATACGCCAAACACGACGGTGTTGGCGCGTTTGAACTTGCTGTGGTTATCACGAAAATTTTGCCCTTCTGTTGTACACCCAGGGGTGTTGTCTCTTGGGTAAAAATAGAGGACAATTTTTTGGTCTTTTAAGGCGGATAGTTCGATGGTTTGGTCGCTGGTAGCGGGTAACGAAAAACGGGGTACTTTTTTATTGATCTGAGCTATAGGCATTATTTATTCCTTGTTGTTTTTGAGTGAGTAGTTGGTCAGTCGATTCTTTGCCTGATTATTTCATGTTAACGATAGATCAGAAAGAATCATGTCATTTAGGTGTTGCTGCTGGGTAATTGTTGGGCAAATACGGAGGTGAGTGATTTTAAGAGATTGGGTGTAGACGGATGATTTCTCTGTTTTTAAATATGACTCTAATGTCGTGTTAACGCCGACTTTTCTTGCCTTGCGGCGGACAGGGCAGTAACATTCGCTGTTAACGTATTATAGCGGAGAAGATGATGTTTCAAGGTAGCATGGTTGCATTGGTAACACCGATGCAAAAGGACGGTTCAGTTGATTACACAGCGATGGATAGGCTGCTTGAGATGCATATTGAGGCTAAAACGGACGCCATAGTGGCTGTTGGAACGACGGGAGAATCCGCAACTCTTACAGAAAAGGAACATTGTGATGTCATCCGCTATGTGGTAAATGGCGTGCGTGGCCGAGTTCCAGTGATCGCTGGTACGGGTTCGAATTCTACCGCTGAAGCGATACAGTTTACCGCATTTGCCAAAGAGGCCGGTGCGGATGCTTGTTTGTTGGTGACTCCTTATTATAATAAGCCTACTCAAGAGGGCTTAATTCAGCACTACACTGCGATATCAAATGCAGTTGCAATTCCGCAGATTTTATATAATGTTCCCGGTAGAACAGCTTGTGATATGAGTACGGATACGGTCGATGTGTTGTCCAGAATGCCCCACATTATTGGTATTAAGGATGCTACTGGAGATGTGTCACGTGCCCAAGATATTGTATCTCGTTGTGGTGAACGGCTAGATGTTTTCAGCGGTGATGATGCCTTGGCTTTAGATGTTATCAAGGTAGGAGGTAAGGGGGTTATTTCAGTCACTGCGAATGTGGTTCCTGCGCAAATGCGTGCAATGTTAGCTGCTGCTTTGGCCGGAGATTTTGCGGTTGCCAAAGCGATAAATTCAAATCTCGAAAGCTTGCATCATGATTTGTTTTTAGAAGCAAACCCTATCCCGGTAAAATGGGCGTTATTAGAAATGGGGCTTATCTCTAGTGGAATTAGATTGCCACTCACTGAGTTGTCGCCGCCATTCCATGAGCCAGTACGTCAAGCGCTGCAAAAAGCTAATGCCATTTAGGAAAGACATGAAATTATTAAGAAAGTTACAAAGCCCAGTGCTATTTTTGGGCTTCATTGGTATGCTTGTTGGTTGCGCAACAACCGAACAAGAGTTTTATAAACGTAGTCCAGTAAGTAATGCTCTAGAAATTCCTCCAAACTTAGTTAAGGCTAAGTTGGATGGGAGTTTTTCAATTCCCACAGTGGGAGGTTTGGGCGCTGAGAAAGTGCTTTTATCAAGTAATGCGACGGTGAGTTTGCAGTCTGATGGTCGAATGCGCTGGTTAGAGATCAGTGAGCCTACGAATAAGATTTGGGATCATGTGCTTGCTTTCTGGGAAAATAACGAGATACCGGTGCTTTGGGAAAATAAAAAGCTGGGTATTATGCAAACCGACTGGGTTGATAATTATGAATCGGAGTTTTTACGTGATCGTTTTCGAGTTCGTATTGAGGTGGGTAAAACGCCTAGAACGAGTTTGTTATTCCTTACTCATCAAGGTGTACAAAAGGACTTTTATCAAGATGGTATCGTGAATGTATGGGAAGCACGAACCTATGATAAAGAACTTGAGATTGAAGTGCTTGGGCAGTTATTGGAGTATTTTGCCTTAGAGCCGCAACGGGTAAAAGAGCTTATTAAAAAAGCTAAAAAACAAAAGCCCGGATCAACCTTGGAGTTAAAAAACTCACCGCCGAGTTTAGTTATTCATGCGACTAAGGATAAATCATGGAGCTTTGTCGCCGCCGCTGTTGACCGAATGGGGCATTTAATTATTGAACGTGATCAGCTTGAAGGTGTTTTGACCATTCGGGTTAGCGAAGATGAGTTTGCAACAGACTTTAGTATTGGCCTTGTTGGGGCTTTTACGAAGCGAGAAACATTTAAATTAAAATTTAGCGTGATAGATGAAAAGGAAACAAGAATTATTGTGTTAGATGACGAGTTTATCGAAGAAGATTCTCAACAGGCGCGCAATATACTTATACGAATTAAAGATAATTTGTAATGTATGGTTCCATAGTTGTTGAATAGCCTTAAACTTGGTTCGTATTATTTAGATGTAAAGTTATTTAGTTAAGATTAATAGATATAGGTAAAATAGAGAGTAGGTAGTCAGTATGGAAAAACGTAACGAACTTTATAGAGGCAAGGCGAAGTCGGTTTATGAAACTGATAATTCAGATCAAATGATATTGTTGTTTCGCAATGATACATCGGCAAATGATGGCGAAAGAATAGATCAGCTTGATAGAAAGGGAATGGTAAATAATCGGTTTAATGCCTTTATTATGGATGAGCTGGAAAAGCAAGGCGTTGCAACTCACCATATTAAGCTGTTATCTGACCAAGAGTCGTTAGTTAAAAGTTTAGATATGATTCCCATCGAGTGTGTCATTCGAAATATATCGGCCGGGAGTATTTGTCGTCGTTTAGGTGTTGAGGAAAATCTAGATTTGAATCCACCGACGTTCGAATTTTTTCTTAAAAACGATCCATTGCATGATCCTATGATCAATGAGTTTCATATCGAGTCTTTTGGTTGGGCTGTCGCCGACGAAGTAGAAAAAATGAAACAAACGACCTTGAAAGTGAACGATATCCTGACCAAGCTTTTTCGTGATGCGGGTTTACTACTAGTGGATTTCAAACTCGAATTTGGCCGCTATAAAGGGGATATTGTTTTAGGCGATGAGTTTACTCCAGATGGTTGCCGGTTGTGGGATGTTAATACCCGGAAGAAGATGGATAAAGATCGTTTTCGTCAAGGGCTTGGTGGAGTTGTTGAAGCCTACGAAGAAGTTGCACATCGTTTGGGTGTGGAGCTTCCCAACTAGAGAAATTTGAATATATCTCAAGTATTCCCTCGATATCTCATCGGCCATTAGTCGGTGAAGAGCCGAGGGATAATGCTTGATTTTTCATCGGTTCATAGAGAGATCCTCATGCTGAATTTACGTGGTGCATCAGCCCGTTCTGCTTTTCGTATCGAAAAAATTCTCAATTCAATTCAGAAAAAAGTACCCAAAGTTTGTGCTGTTGATGCGGAATATACCTATTTTGCACACACTTCCCAAATATTTTCGCAATCAGAGATTATACGTTTAAAGCAATTGCTCGATGATGGGCGGCCGATCGCGAACAGCTCGCTGGATGGCTCGCTGTTTCTCGTTGTTCCGCGGCCAGGGACGATATCGCCGTGGTCTAGCAAGGCGACGGATATTGCGCACAATTCCGGATTAATGGGTTTAGAGAGGGTTGAACGAGGAATTGCTTACCATGTGAAATCCTCATCGGCGGAAGTTTTTAGTGAAAGTGAGTGGGCGCTTATAGCCTGTTGTCTGCATGACCGAATGGTAGAATCTGTATTTAGTTCGGTGGAGGAAGCTGATGCCTTGTTTGTCCAGGCAACACCCGCAGCGTTCAAAATAGTTGATATTTTAGCGGGCGGCAAAAATGCCCTGGTTCGCGCAAACATTGATTGGGGTTTAGCACTCGCAGATGATGAAATTTCGTATTTAGTGGAAAATTTTAATGCCTTAAAGCGTAATCCTACCGATGTTGAGTTGATGATGTTTGCGCAAGCTAACTCTGAGCACTGTCGTCATAAAATATTCAACGCGGATTGGGTGATTGATGGGATAACACAAGAAAAAACCTTATTCCAAATGATTCGAAATACTCATGAAAAAAATCCTGGCGATGTATTGTCGGCTTATAGTGACAATTCGGCAGTTATTAAGGGGCCAATTGGGCAATGGTTTTACCCTGATTCATCGAACCGTGAATATCAAACTCATGCGCAAGCAGCGAATATTTTGATGAAGGTAGAAACGCATAATCATCCTACAGCGATTTCTCCATTTTCAGGGGCTGCGACTGGTTCTGGGGGAGAAATTAGAGATGAAGGTGCAACCGGTAGAGGCTCTAAACCCAAAGCAGGTTTAACCGGGTTTTCAGTGTCGAATTTACGTATTCCAGATAATATACATGCCTGGGAAATGGATTATGGCAAGCCCGAGCGTATTGTATCCGCGCTGGATATTATGCTGGAAGGGCCAATTGGTGGGGCTGCATTTAACAACGAATTTGGGCGTCCCAATATTCTCGGTTATTTTCGCACCTATGAGCAGAATGTGCTGGGCCCAGAGGGAGAGGAGGTTCGAGGTTACCACAAGCCGATTATGCTGGCTGGTGGAGTAGGGAGTATACAATCCAAGCAAGTAGAGAAAGGGAATATTCCTCCAGGTGCACCGCTTATTGTACTCGGTGGTCCATCAATGTTAATTGGTCTTGGCGGCAGTGCCGCGTCCTCAATGACTTCAGGTGCCAGTCATGAAGATCTTGACTTTTCCTCAGTACAGCGAGGAAATCCCGAGATGGAGCGACGCTGCCAAGAAGTGATTAATCATTGTTGGCAGCAAGGTGAAAACAATCCCATTGTTAGCATTCATGATGTCGGAGCAGGTGGGCTTTCCAATGCGATGCCTGAGCTTGTGGATGATAGTGGACGCGGCGCAAAGTTTGAATTGCGTACTATTTTAAGTGACGATCAAGGCATGTCTCCCATGGAGCTTTGGAGTAATGAGTCCCAAGAGCGTTATGTATTGGCGATAAGCGCAGAACGAATGGATGAGTTTGCGGCGCTATGTCAGCGCGAACGTTGTCCGTATGCGGTAATAGGTGAGGCGACTGAAGATCGTCAGCTAATGGTTGGTGATGCTTATTATAAAAATACACCAGTGGATATGTCGATGGAAGTATTACTTGGCAAGACACCTAAAATGTTGCGTGAAGTGCAGCGCAAACCGTTTCGAAAAAATGACATTGATTATACGGATATTGAATTAAAAGATGCCTTGTATCGAGTACTACGCCTGCCAACAGTGGCCGACAAGCGTTTTTTAATAACCATTGCAGATAGAACCGTAACGGGCTTGGTTGCGCGTGATCAATTGGTGGGGCCATGGCAAGTCGCGGTTGCGGATGTGGGTGTAACGGCAACGGATTATCATGGCTACAGCGGTGAAGCGATGGCCATTGGTGAGCGCACACCGATTGCGTTATTACATCATGCTGCATCGGCACGAATGGCCGTGGGTGAAGTTATTACCAATATTGCGGCTGCGCGCATTGAAAATATATCCGATATTGTTTTATCAGCCAATTGGATGGTAGCCACCGGTCATGTAGGGGAAGACGCGGGCTTATACGCGGCAGTTAAAGCAGTGGGAATGGAGCTTTGCCCTGAACTTGGCATTGCTATCCCGGTCGGTAAAGACTCAATGTCGATGAAAACAGTATGGCAACAGGACGGTGAAAATAAATCAGTTACCGCGCCATTATCTTTAGTCTGTACTGGATTTGCCCCCGTCACTCATATTGCAAAAACCTTGACCCCTCAGTTGAAGACAGATGAAGGCGACAGTGATCTGCTATTAATCGACCTTGGCAAAGGAAGAAATCGTATGGGTGCTTCGTGTTTGGCCCAGGTTTATAATCAAATTGGCCATCATCCAGCCGATGTTGATGATGCGAGTTATTTAAAATGTTTTTTTGCGGCAATACAGTTATTGAACAAAGAAAATTTATTGCTTGCCTATCATGATAGATCAGACGGTGGTTTGATCACCACGTTATGTGAAATGTCATTTGCGGGTCATGTGGGCATATCCGTCGATATTGATGATTTGCATGGCGATGCAAATAGCGATAACGCAAATTTGACTGCTTTATTTAACGAAGAGTTGGGCGTGGTGATTCAAGTGAGGCATCAGGATACGGATATTGTGCTTTCTATTCTGCGAGAACAAGGCCTAGCACGACATAGTGTTGTGCTAGGAAGTTTGAACAAAACGGACAATGTCATCATAAAGCAAGGCAATAAAGTGTTGTTAGAGGAGTCACGTGTTAATTTACAGCGTGCTTGGAGTGAAACCAGTTATCAGATGCAGGCCTTGCGCGATAATCCTCAAAGTGCCCAACAGGAGTTTGATCGCTTGCTGGATGTCAACGATCCCGGTTTAAGTGTAAAGCTTAGCTTTGATGTGAATGAAAATATTGCAATGCCATTTATTCGTAAAGGTATCCGCCCAAAAGTAGCTATACTCAGAGAGCAAGGTGTTAACGGTCATCACGAAATGGCGGCGGCGTTAGATCGTGCAGGATTCAGCTGTGTAGATGTGCATATGAGTGACATTATTCATTCACGTATTTCTCTTGCGGAGTTTCAGGGCTTGGTTTCTTGTGGTGGCTTTTCTTATGGTGATGTATTAGGTGCGGGGCAAGGTTGGGCTAAGTCCATTTTGCATAATGCAAAAACCAATGATGTATTTAACACATTTTTTCATCGCCAAGATACATTTGGTCTTGGTGTTTGTAATGGTTGCCAGATGATGTCTCAGCTTAAAAATATGATACCTGGTGCGTCTCATTGGCCTGATTTTCGACAAAATCAATCGGAGCAATTTGAGGCTAGATTGTCTTTGCTTGAAGTGATGAAATCACCTTCAATGTTTTTATCTGGAATGCAAGGTTCTGTTATACCTGTCGTAGTTTCTCATGGCGAAGGGCGTGCTGTATTCGCTTCAGAAAAGGCTTTGAATTCTGTTCAGCAAAATAATTTAAGTTGTCTGCGTTATGTAAATCATGCGCATGAAATGACGATGCAATATCCATTAAACCCTAACGGTTCACCGGCTGGGATAACCGGCCTCACAACAATAGATGGTCGGTTCACTATCATGATGCCTCATCCAGAACGCGTTTTTCGGGCAATACAAAACTCCTGGTATCCCAGCGAATGGCAAGAAGATGGGGCGTGGATGCGAATGTTTAGGAATGCGCGAGTGTGGGTTTCTTAGCTCGCTAAAACCTATAGAGTTTTGTGATTGTTGTTTTGAGAAGAGAGCTTGCTTCATGGGGTGTTTGTCAGCTGTTTGCTGTGCTGGTCACCGTCTTTCCATCGAATTACTTTCCAGCATGGAACTTGTATTAAGTTGCAGGATAAATTATCAAGGATGAACTGCGGTGCTTTTTTATCTCATTAAAATTCTCAAATATATTGTTTTATGGGTTGATTTTATATGTGTTACTACCCTGCTTTATGTACTGTCTTATCTGCCAAAAAAATTATTGGATCAGTTTTTCCCTGCTTTATTTCGTTTTTGGAGTAATTGTTTTGTGAATGCGCTAGGAGTGGATTTACGTTTGCATCAAAAAAACGATAAGCCACTTCCAAAGCAATTTATTTTAATCGCGAATCATCCTTCTGCATTTGAAGATATTGGAGTGCCTGCATTATTTAATGTGTATTCTCTGGCAAAAATCGAAGTACGAGACTGGTGGATATTTGGGCGAATTAGTTGGGCGGGTGGTACTTTATATGTAAGGCGTGAATCTAAAGAATCGCGTGCCGAGGCCGGTTTAGAAATCGAAAAACAGTTATCTGCCGGAAAATCAATAGCGCTTTATCCAGAGGGAGGTTGTAAAGGGCGACGTATTTTTGAGAGCTTTAGGCATGGAGCTTTTGATATTTCACTTAAAACGGGTGTACCTATTCTCCCTGTTTTTTTGCATTACGAAGCACAAGAAGATTTTGAATGGGCTGATCCACAAACGCTGTTGCATAAAATTTGGCATTATATGACTACGCGAAATAATAGAGCGAATTATTATGTATTTGATGCGATTGACCCCGCTCAATTTGAAGATAAAGCGTCTTATAATCATTATGTGCATAAGTTATATTTGCAATGGCAGGATAAGTATTTGAAATAGTAGGCAGTTGTATTGGGTGTTCGGCGAAAATTGAGATATTATTGACGGTAATGAGAAGCAAAGAAAAAAGTACGCGTGTGATTTTTGTCCGGCATGGGAAGACAGATTATCCTACGGATAGAATTTATTGTGATGATATTGAGGATCCCGAGTTGAATTCGGAGGGCGTTGTACAGGCAAGGGTTGCCGCGACATATTTTGAAGGCATTAAACCATCTGCTGTATTTTCAAGCCCAGCCGCGAGAACAATGGCGACCGCACGTGAAATAGCTCATATTACCGGAAATGAGATTCAGTTTAATAAAGCGCTGAGAGAGAGGCGGTTTGGCGTATGGGAGGGTTTGTTTTTTAACGAAGTTGAAAAAAAACATCCTCATGAATATTTAAAGTGGAAAAAGGACAAGATATTTTATACGCCTGCTAACGGCGAAGCTATTCCAGAGTTTCAAGCGCGCGTATGTGGATGTGTGGAGTATCTAGCATCTAATTATATAGATGAAACAATAGTGATTGTCACTCATGTTGGAGCGATCAGAATGGCTGTTACAAGAGCTATACGCATTCCTCTCGCTGAATATCGGCAAATAAATATAGCTTATGCATCAATAACTACAATTGATTACGGGGTTAGTAAAAATAACCTTATGAATTTAAGCGTTGTCGGCTATAGTGATTGAGTTAACGGTAATTTTGATAGGTTTATCCCGTTATATTTCAATATTTGATTCATTAAGATTTAAGCTTGTTTATTTACTCTCTGATTTAGCAGGGTTATACTCAGTTTATAATATCGAGGCAGCTGCTTGCCCGGCATTTGAACACAATTTTAGGGATGGATCCCCCTCTTGACGTTTGGTGGTGGTTGTGGTAAAAAGTCAGTAATAGTTTTAGGATAAAGTTTTTATATGTTTGGGTTGCTTGCAGACCAGTTCATTTTGGCGGTAAGTGGCTTATGAATTAACTCTCATTAGAGGAGATTACTATGGGTATGCGTAAGTTTAAATTAAGTGCTTTAGCAAGCACTATACTGTTAATGGGTAGTGGCGGGGCTTTTGCTGCTAGTGATGAGTTACCACCGCCTAGTTTTACGAATTGGTGGTCTTTAGTCGGCAACGCTAATGGGACGACGCAGATTCAAGGGGCTGGTGGTAATGGTGCTGTTGCCTGTGCTGCGGGTTTTGATTGTAGTACAGTTGCTGCGGGTGATGGGTTTATACAGTTAATGATGACCCCTACGGGTACTACTGATCCAAACCCAACTTCATATATTGCAACGATAGTTTCCGATGATGATGTTGGTAACGGAGAAGTCGCGCAGCCTGGAAGTTTAAATTTCGTAGATATAAGCTATGTTAAAATGAAATTAAACTTGGGAATAGTTAACGAGGGCAATGAATCGGGTATAACGGCTTTCCAAAAGATTAATGATATTGGTTCTGGAGGACCAAGCGATGTACCGTTTACGTCGGTAACCTGGATTAACTCCGGTTGGGCGGATCCGAGTGGAAATGGCGGCTCTGCCATTACCATAGACCAAAGCTTGTTTACGGAAGGTGTTAATTCAGCTGCTATTGGGGATAATTTTGAGTCACGGTTTTTATACCAGGCTAATTCAAATGCAGAAGGAACGCGTACTGGGCTAACAATGGAGATCGATCAAGTTATTGGTTTATATCAGGATAATGCTGGTGCTTTAACAGATGTGCAGTCTTTTACTTTGCGTGAGATAGCCGGTGATATGTTAACGAGTGCAGACCAGGTAGCATTTGGTTCTGAGACTGTTGCTTGGGCTGAGGGGGATCGCATTAAATCTACTTGGCTTGGTCAGGAGGTTGATATGGGTAACTCTGGCTTTTTAGGTGCTACATTTGGTTATTCTGCTTTTGAAAACCTCACTCCAGGGAAGGAAGACCTGATTTCAAGATTTGGCTTGACTGCTACTGATGCTGCGGGACCAACAGTGTGGAATGATGTATTTAATCTAACATTTGCTGACCCAGAGGGTGGGGCGAGTGATTATTTTGCATCTTTTACACCTTGCCGAATGGCGCCTGATGGTGATTCGCAACTAATCGATCCAAATAATCCAGCTCTAGGGTACGAAGCAGGGCCAGCTTGTGATTAATTTTATATGCTTTTTTAAATAGTCGTAATCGAAAAAGGAAGGGTTGATCCCTTCCTTTTTTATTTTAGTTATCTTCATTTCCCATCTTTTGCTCGGTACTTCACTTATTTATTTCTAAAATTTTATACTGTTATTGGCTGGTTAGCTATTAATCTTTGTTGTGTTTCGTACATATTGGATAAATTATCAAATAAAATTAATTATATTTTTTTCTGCTTAATCCTTGGTTTATACTTAAGGTCGTGTTAATCAAAAACCATGTTTAAGGAGTTATTTAGGATGTCGATTATTCGTAAGGTTGGATGGTTGGTTTTTATTCTTTCGATGTTCGCTAACACAGTTTATGCCGCCGATGAAAAATTGTCGGGCCGAGAGATTGTCAGTCAGTGTGATATAAAATATCCAGGAGAAGACCAAACATCCGAATTGACTATTTCGATGAAAGATAAGTCTGGAAATCAGCGAAAAACGGTATATTTTAGAGTTTGGAAGGATTTAAAGGGGGCTGAGGGAATAGTGGATAAAATGACATTGTTTACCGTATTCCCGCCTGATGCTAAAGGTGCGGCCTTTATGCGGGTTGCTTATAAGGAAAAAAATGCAGAGCAATCAATATATTTACCAAATTTACGAAAAATACGTAAAGTTTCAGTCAGAGATTTGAGCGATAGTTTTCTTGGCTCTGATCTTACCTATGGAGATATAAGTTACCGAGCGATTAGTGAGGATACTCACAATTATGTGCGTACTGATAGAGATAAGCAGGGTTCAGAGTTTTTTGTGGTAGAAAGCATACCTAAGGAAGCCAAGCCTCAGTATAGTAAGAAGATATCTTGGTTTCATAATACCAAAAAGCCAGCAGAATGTGTGAAAGTTCGTGTTGATTATTTTGATACCAAAGGTGCATTACTAAAACGCCAACGTCTTAAATGGCAAAAAGTGGATGATGCATGGGTTTGGGATAAGGTTTTAGTGGAGAATGCTCAGACATTCCATTCTTCATTTTTTGAAGTAAAAAAAGTCAAAATAAACACCAATGTTGATGAAGATTGGTTTTCCGAGCGGCGGCTTCGGCTGGGGCTTGAATAGATTCGGTTTTGGTAATTGGTTAAACAACGATATGAGAGTTTACGGTTTAGGTATTATTTGTCATTTTTCAATATAGCCTGGTAATTATAGTAACCAGGCTTAATTCTTGCCTTTCTATTAGCCGCTTTAGAAAGCGCTATTTTTCATCTTCTTATAGATCCCTGTGCTGTCATCTCTACTGTTCTTAGAGTCTGCTTGTATGAATTAAATTTCAGTCACAGGATAATATCGCGTGTTAAGAATGTTATTATGTCGCCAGAAATATTAGTGATTGCTATGTATAACGACTCCGAATCTGAATTACTTGCTCAGAATATTCATGGGCTTATATATCACAGTAAAGAGGGCGGGTTTGCAATATAAAAAATGAGAGCTTCATAGTTAAAAATAAGTTGCGTAGAGGCGATGCTTTAGCAAGATTGGGTAGTGATGAGTTTGGCGTTCTGTTAAGTGATTATCCAAAAAATAAGGTTTTAGAAATAGCGAAGTCTTTGTTAAAAGCGATTAATTAATTTCGTTTTCTTGGGAAGATAAATTATTTTCCGTTGGTGCGAGTATTGGCATGGTTCGCGTCAACCATGAAACAGAAGGCTCTAACTCTACGTTGGGTTCAGTTGATACAGCATTTTATCTTGCTAAAGAAAATGGCTGGAATCGCATTTATATATTTTAGGATGATGAGGTACTTGTATTTTCATATTTGATACAAACACGAAAAAAACATCACAAGCGGTGGGTAAGCCATAAGTTTTAGTATTGGCAAATGTTGCAGTAGAAGCCTATTGATTTGTGATGCTCATAGCTTCTAAACTAACGAGTCAAAATATTTCTTATTACAAATTTAGTATGAAGAAATGCTTATTAAAGGAAGTGCAAGCAATGAATCGAACCCTACTAAAAATCGTATCTGCAAGTGTTTTAATTCTTGCAAGTGTCATGAGTTTTTCTGCAATGGCAGGCGATGCTGTGGCTGGAAAAAGCAAAGCGGCGTTGTGTGTGGCATGTCATGGTGCTGATGGAATCAGCCCAAGCCCGGACATTCCTAATCTTGCAGGCCAAAAAGAAGTGTACTTAGCTAAAGCCATTCGAGACTATAAATCAGGTGCACGCAAAAACCCAATGATGGCATCAGTTGTTGGAATGATCGCTGATGATGACATAGCGGATATTGCGGCGTATTTTTCCAGTCTACAATAATCTATTGAATCAAGGTTATACTCTATGGCCGATGAGAAAAAAAAACCCATAAAAACCAAGAATCCCAAAGACCCGCAGCGCCGTGATTTTTTAACCCTCGCAACGGGCGTGGTCGCTAGTACTGGTGCTGTTGCCGCTACTTGGCCATTCATCAGCAGTATGAACCCAAGCACGGATGTCTTGGCGAATGCAACGTCTGAGGCTAGCTTGAAAGGAATACGTGCAGGTGAAGTAAAAACGATAGAATGGCAGGGCAAACCTATTTTTATTTTTCATCGCCAAGAAAAACAAATCGCGACAATGGAGGGTCGTGGAGAAGGCTTTGACCCGGAAAATGATAGCGATAGAGTCAAAAGACCTGATTGGTTGGTTGTGGTTGGAATTTGCACGCACCTGGGCTGTGTCCCGTTACGCAAAAAAGAAGTTTGGTTTTGCCCGTGTCATGGCAGTGTTTACGATAACAGTGGTAGAGTACTGGTAGGGCCTGCACCGCGAAACTTGGATATTCCTGACTATAAATTTATCGATCCAGATACTATCGTCATTGGCAAAGAGCAGGTTTAAAATAAGGGGAGAGCAAGATGAAAAAAGTTCTACGCTGGATTGATCAGCGATTCCCTTTAACCTCATTCATCAAGCATGAACTTACGGAATATCCTACTCCGAGAAATCTCAGTTATTGGTGGAATTTTGGCTCACTTGCGGGCATTGTGCTAATGATACAGATTGTGAGCGGTATTTTTCTCGCTATGCATTATAAAGCAGATGCGACGCTCGCATTCGACTCTGTTGAGCATATCATGCGCAACGTCAATTATGGTTGGCTAATTCGTTATCTGCATTCGACTGGTGCAACCGCATTTTTTGTTGTTATATACATTCACATGTTACGCACACTTTACTATGGTTCCTATCGTTCTCCACGCGAAATTATGTGGTGGACGGGCCAGGGTTTGCTGGTATTGCTCATGGCGACGGCTTTTATGGGTTATCTATTACCGTGGGGACAAATGTCTTATTGGGGTGCGCAAGTTATTACTAGCTTATTTGGCGCAATGCCCTTTTTTGGCGATGAATTGGTAACTTGGTTGCGTGGAGATTTTATTGTAGGTGATGCTACGCTAACGCGATTTTTTGCCTTGCACTATTTGCTGCCGTTTATTATTGTCGCAGCGGTGTTTATTCATCTCGTTGCCTTGCACTCTGTAAAGAGTAGTAACCCCTCTGGAATTAATCTTGCCGATAAGGACAATATTCCATTTCATCCCTATTTTACTGTGAAGGATTTATTTGGTCTTTGTATCTTTTTGGTTATTTTTAGCTATTTTGTTTTTTATAAGCCCAATTTATTTATTATGGCAGAGAATTACGTGCCTGCAAATCCAATGCAAACTCCAGCACATATCGTCCCTGAGTGGTACTTCTTGCCCTTTTACGCGATTTTACGCTCAGTTCCTGATTTGCTAGGTGGTGTTATTGCTATGGGTTTATCGGTGATGATTTTTGCAGCCATGCCTTTTTTAGATCGTTCAAAAATACCCGGTGGGTCACGCTATCGACCTTTTCATCGATTCATGTTTTATGCTTTTGTTATCGACATTATGGTACTCGCGTATGTTGGTGCAGCAGCACCGGAAGGTTTTGTTATACCGCTTGGGCAAATAGCCACTTTTTTTTATTTCGCCTCATTTGCGATACTTCCCTTTGCTTCTAAGATTGAAGAAAAATGGTTAATAAAGCGTGGGTTGCCCGCTGAAGTAGAAGCAATGATGCAAAGTGAAGAAGCGCAAAAAGCAGATCGCCGTCAACGCAAACAAGACCGTAGAAAAACAAAGAGAAAAGACCAATGAAAAAAACATTCGGCGCTTTTTTCGTTGGTCTTTTACTGCTTGTTAGTCATATAAGTCTTGCTGGTTCAAGTGTTCAGCCGCTTGCAAAGATTGAAATATTTCAGGATGAAGAGACGCTGAAGCGCGGTGTAATGGTTTATTATAATTCATGCCGCTTGTGCCACAGTATGAAATATATTCGTTATCAAGACCTCGTAGAGATTGGGTTTTCAACGGCTGAAATAAAAAAATTACGCGGTCGTTTAACAGAAAAAAGATTGACGAGTATAAATTCGGCAGTAATTCTCACGCAAATATACGGACTTGTACCACCTGATTTATCGTTAATGGCCAAGGCTAGAAGTCAAGGCCCACAATATATTTATACATTGTTGACCAGTTATTACGAAAAATCAGCAAACATTTATGATAATAAACTTTTTCCAGGAATTAGAATGCCAGATATATTTTCACATTCGCTGGCATTAAATCCACAGGAAAAAACAAAAACCGAAAATAAAATATTAGATGTCACCGCATTCTTGGTTTGGGCATCTGACCCTAAAGCGCAGGAAAGAAAGTCTTTGGGGAAATATGTGATTGCTTACCTCGTTGGCTTAAGTATTATGTTTTATTTTGTGATGAAGCGTGTGTGGGGAAGGCTAGAGTAATGAGACACTTCTTTACCCAGATGATGGGATAATATAATAATATATGAGCACAAATTTGGGTTGAAGAAGGGGCGTTCAACTGTGAAATCTAGGTACAAAAACAATGCTAGGAGGCGAGTAAGTCTCAAGTGGTTCTTGTAGCCTTAGCAACCGTATAGTTTTTACCTTGTTTGATTTTATCGTAGTTTCCAAATATCTCAGTAAAATGTCTTTTCATGAATAGTCGCAAGCCATTAATAGTGACTACATAAAAGGAGCCGCCAGGATTCAATCGTTGAAAGGCGTCATGCATGATAATCTGTAATAGTTCTTTACCGACTTTTGCTGGAATATTTGAGCAAATTACATCGTAAGTTTGTGTTTCTAGATGGTCAAATGCGTTAGAAAGTATTGCTTTACAGTTGGGTAATTTATTGATGTTAATGTTTTTATTAGCGTATTCAATAGCTATGAAATCCTTGTCGACCATGAGGGTTTTCCCTCTAGGGGCAAGTTTAGCCATTGTTACACCAATGGGGCCATAACCGCAGCCGAGATCGAAGCAATCATCAGATTCCTTTATTTCAACATATTTAAGCAAAAGTTGGGTGCCTTCATCGATTTCACGAGGCGAAAACAAGCCCCATGTGGTATGAAAGCTAAGTTCAAATTGTCTTAATAAAGTATGAAATACAATATCTGCACGAATGTTGTTGATATAAGTTCGCTGATCCATTTTAAAATTTAGAAACGAGAGGCGAGCGGGTGATTATCATTGCGCAAGCGTATAAAGACCTTTGTATTATTGAATGCTGTCCAGGGTCCATTACAAAAATAGCTCCTGCCCCATTTAGTTGTTACTCATTTGATGCAAGGCTATAGCGGTAGTGTAGTGCATTTATTTTTGCCTGGTCATTAACAAGTTTGGTGTCAATGAATATTTCTCCGTTAACAGATAGTTCTTTGTTGCTTTTTTTGTTTTTTAATTGCAGGCTAAATGTACCAACCCCGGTAACCGAATCATCTTTTTTCTCCCAGCTTAGGTTTTTAAACTGAATATTTCTTTCTGAAGTTCCTGAGAAAAGCTGTTGATAACTCTTTGTGATTTCCGAAAGATTGGAGCTGTCGTTAGTTGTAGCATTTTCAGTAAATAATGCTGAGAAGCTTTTAATGTCTCCTTGGTCATAGTGAGTGACGAAGCTTTCTATCAGAGAGTTTAGTTTTTTTTCCGTAAGGTCTTTTTTAGTCGTAGCGATGACGATAGGTTTGACAGGAGACTGATCAATAACTTTGTTGTAGATAAAAGCCTGTAATCGCGGAGTTTCATTTGTGTCTTTGGCATGAATAAATAGTTCACCACTTTTTTTTGTTAGCTCATTAGACTTTTTGTTAAACGAGGAAATAGTGAAGTTTCCTGTTGCGGTTGTTGTATTGTTTTTAATATTCCATTGTAAGTTAGTGATTTTCATATCCCTATCCCGAGTTGTGCGAAATAGTTTTTGATACTCTGAGATTATTTCCTTACGGCCTAAGTTTTCATTGGTTACTGCGTTTTTAACAAAGAGTGTAGACAGGTTGTTAATATTTCCCGTTTTATATGCACGCGTTAGCTTGGCTATAAGCTCATTTAATAATTGCTTTTTATCGGCTAAGGTAGGTTTGTCTTCTTTTGAGTCTTGAAAGGTTTTGACGGCGTCATTTTTTTTGGGGAGGGGGGGGGCTTCAGTGGGTGTTAAGTTGCTTGCAGAGGTAATATTTTTTGTTGGTAGGGGGGTTATATTCTTCGGTGCAGTTTGTTGTTGGGGGGTATTTGTTTTTGCAGTTTGCGCTTCATTAGATTTGATTGTTTCTGGTGCCGCCTTGAGCTTGGTAGTATCGGTAGGTGCTCTTTGTACTGCGTTGTTTTGCGCTACTTGAATTGTTTCATTGGTATTAATGGGTTTAGAATTGATGGGTTGATTGTTAGAAAGCCTAACTTCGTCAGCTGGCGTGTTCTCGTTAATATTGAGCGTAATAAGAGCAATGATACCAACAGCGGCAATCGATGCTGCGATAGCTGAAATTTTCTTTGTTGAAACAAACGGCGGAATATTTTCTTCTTTCTGAGCGAGAGAAGTGTCTTCGTTAATTACAGGCTGTATTTCAATGGCAGGTTGTGCTTCATTTTTTTGATGTTGTTTTGGGTTATGGTTGCTGGGACTGTTTTTTTTCTGACTGACGGCAGAGTGGGTTTTTATATTGTCTGTGGTAGTTTTAGCGGGCGAATTAGAAGGAGAAACTGGCTTGTGATTTGAATTTTCTTCGTTGGTAATCGATAAATAGGCGAGGTTTAGTAATTCTTTGGGATTCGCGGGCAGTAACGTTGATGTGTTGTTTGAGTTGATGATGCTAAGCAAGGTGTTGAGGTTGCGTTTGGCATCGCGAAGTTCCGTTTTGTCTTTAAGTCCAAGTAGTCTGTATTTGTTCGCATTAGGTGAAAAAATAGTTTTAATAATAAATTCATGGGCAAGTTTTTTGAAGTCGGTTAGTTTAAAGCTTTCTTCAAGGTGGGATTGGATGTTGCTAAAATGTACATTGTTAGGACTTAGGTAGCTAATGAGTCGATTAAAGCCAGTGGGAAGTGGGCTTAGTCCATCCGATAAATGTTTGTATCTTTCTGGGTGACGGTGAAGGTTTATGACTAGGTTTATTATGCTCGCTAGCTCTTTATTAGCGGGTTTTTGTTGTCGTTCTTTTGGTTTGGGGCTTGCGGAATTATTTTCGAAAATTTGTAAGTTATTTCCTAAGGAGATGAAAAGGTCTGAACTATCATGGTCGTGTGTTTGTTGTGATTCAAGTTCTTGATGTAAGTACCTGCAGAATTTCATTAATATATCGATGTCAATTGTCTTATGATGCTCGAACTCTGCGAAAGTTAGAAGTCTATCCATGAGCGAGTTTATTCTGCGAGGTATGCCGCCGGTTAATTTGTAAATATAGGGAAATATTGCGTTGTTGAACGAAGGATTGTTCTTCCATCCAGAGTGATGCAAACGATATTCTATATATTTTTTAACTTCGATAGAAGAGAATGGAGTTAATCGACAGCTTGTAAGGGCGTTTTTTAGGATTGAGTTTTTTTCAATCTCATGGTCGATTTCAGTTTTCGCATTACTAATGAGAAAAAGTTTAAACCTCGGATTGTTTGTCGCTGAGTGTTCTAGTAGGTTTATCAGAAATGAAATGTTTTCATTTGAGAGTCTTTGTGCGTCATCAATAATGAGTAAAATATCATTTTTTAACTCTGATATTGATTTAGCTATCGATGTATTATTTGGTTTTGTTTGTAGTTGTTTAGGATTTCTAGTGTTAAATTCTTGTATGAATGAAGTCGACAAATTTGGGTTTATTGTGCAATTGAGATAATAGGTTTGAGCGTAAATATTTTTAATAAGATTTTTATCGACTAGCTGTCTAACGACTGTTGTTTTTCCTAAGCCTGCAGGCCCTTGGATAGATATAATATTCTTTTTTCCACTGAAAAACTCTGAAATTATTTCTTGGGCTTCAAATTGCGTGTGGCTTTCAAAAAATAAATCGCGTTCATAAAAAAGGCAAAAAGGTGGTCGGTTTAACCCATAAAATAGTTCATACATAATGCTTAGTTATTCTCCCTGATAATATATCTAAAACAGTATTGCAATAGATTGTACGCTATTAAAACACTGAACGTTTTTAAAATTATTCCATTATCCCGAACGTGCGAGCTAGTTTGTGCCGAAGGGCTAAGAGTTTGGTGTTAAAAATGAAAGTAATTGACTTCCTCTGTTTTTTTCGGCTGCATAATTCAGATTTTATCTCTAATTCAATATTGGAGACAAGCTTAAAGTCATTTCACTCACTAACTCTAGTTGATTAACGCGTTAAAAATACGTATTGTTGAGGTTTTTGTTTGGTTATTTGATTGGTGATTAATGAGTATTATGTGAAATAAATATACATCTTCATGTCTGTTAATAATATAATCATTATTGTTAATAATATAATATTAAGTGAACGCAAACTAACAATTATATTGCAGGTTAATAAATATCAGGGAGAAACTCATATGGAAGTAACAGAAGATGATTTCAAACAATCTCTTGAAAAGAGATTTCGTGAGAGTGTAATGCAATTTAGAGATTTATTAAGGTGGGGGGAAGACAAGGCTTTTCGTCAGACTATAAACTCAGTTAATCAGTTATTTATTGATGTTAGAAATTCCATCGATAGGAATCATTATTCCGAAGCCGCAGAAAAACTTAAGTTGCTTAGCAAAAATATGCAACATATAACTTCGGATTTTCCAAAAGTTAAACGCGCTTCTTTGCTAGAAACCAATCAAATCATTGGTCTGTTAACTCAGGCTTTAATTGCGAATTTGGAGCTTGGGGAGATTGCAGGCGAAGGAAAGTTGAATTCTTGTGATAAATTATTACAACATCTTGAGGCTGCTCGTTTTGCTATTTCCACCGAAGATTTTTGTCTTGGCGAATCTATCGTAAGGGAAGTGATCCGGTCTTATTTGTTAGGTCGGCAGAGAATTCTAAGAACCATAACTGTAAAACGTTTGGAAGCCCCCGTGTTAGACAGTGCTATCTCAAAAGTGAATATATTGGCCCGAAGAGGAGGGCAATGCAATAGAATTGCTAATCGAAAGCTTGAATCGATGTTAGATAGAGGAGTGTCCTCGGGGATTGATTCGATTAGAGTATTGGTGTTGGGCGAAAAAGGGGAGCTTAATCGCTTGTTTTCTTCGTTATCTCGTCAAGTGATAGCTGCAGATAGTTCGGATTCTCATTCTCTTGTTATTCGAATAGCTGTTTCTCGAAATTTTAATATTTACATTGTAGGTATGACCCCTGACCTTGAGTTGGTTTCTTATCGATCGCTGTTCGCGAAATTTTCAGGTGTTCTTAATTTTTTGCAGCAAGAGTCTGTAAAAGAAGAAAATTTACGTAAACTAATTCTAAGCAGTTATGAACAGAAAAGCAGTGCTAATATATTTCTCGCCAATAAAAGCTTGGTCGAAGTCTTGGGCATAAAACTGGCGGATATTGATTCGGAAGTTTCAAGTAAGTCGCCTATTTTACCAGAGTCTGAATCTATTTGTCGCTGGATGAAGACAGAATTGGGTCGCTTGTCCGTGATATAGTCATCCGTCTTGATTAATTAATCGGGTGGCGTTATTGTTTGTTGTAAAATAGGTCGAAACATTAATAGTAAGGAAAAGGAAATTATAATGGATACTGCAATTGATTCTGTATTGGGTGATTTTTTAAAAGTTAAAGGTGTTGCCGCTGCTGCGGTCATCGGTAGAGATGGTTTTGTGATCCAAAGTACTAGGCATGATAATGTCGATGTGGATGCTTTAGGGGCTATGGTTGCAGCTGTTGTCGGAACATCAGAAAGCTTAGCGAAAGAATTTAGCTTAGGAGATATGGATCAGCATCTCACTGAGTTTGGTAAGGGTAAGGTGATTATGGCAACAGCGGTTGATGATATTTTAGCCGTTTTTACAGATGCATCCGCAGTTATCGGAGGTGTGCGATACGCTATTCGAAAAAACATGCCTAATGTTGTTAAAGCGTTGCAATAAAATATTTTTTGGAGTGATTGAAATTGTGAAGGGGTATATTTGGCAAGAGCATTCTCTGAGGTTTACTCAGTGAAAGCTTGGGTGTTTATTTTAGTTTTGATGATGGGATGCGTTTACTCGGTAAATGCTGAAATGTTGTTGGTGACTACCGCGCTTGGTTTGTCAATGCTAGAGGAGGAAAGCCCCGAGACTGAAGCGTCCAGTGCTCCATCAGTTGATGAGCTTGAAGCAGATCGTAGTTTGAGTCGGTCTGTTCCAAAAGCATCGGAGGAGCCCTCTAGCGGCGTGGTGAGCGCAGAGCTTGAATCAAAATCTGGAACTGTCTCTATTACCATAGAAGAAGAGCTTGCTCAGTCTGCGGATGCGAATTTAGTTGCAAGCGCTGTAAATTTTGGTGCTCCACCGGTAAGTCGTGTTCGTACCAATAATCGTTTTGACGCTTCGTTTAGAAAGCAAAAACTACCTTTTATCGGTAAAACGATTAAACTGGCACTGACTGAAGATCAGAATTTAATGCCTGAGTTTACTTATGGCTTTGCGTGGGGTAATTTATTTTCCGCCTTGAGCTATGAGTCTGAAACATTGGTGACGACGGGCTTGGTGAATGGTGATTCAGATAGCCCCGTAAGTAAAAATCGCGAGTTTAATACCTTAAAAGTGTATCCCCTCAATTATGCATTTCGTTCAAGAGAGCTTGGGTTTTCTATGGGTGTGCTATACGTGCATCGTAGTTCTGATCGAACAGAATATGGTTTATTCTCATCAAAGACTGGTTCCAGTGAGCAATTAGTTAATTTTAATAACGAAGTGCTTATGAATTACCAGCAGTTAGGTTTTCAAACGTCCTTTCTTTATCAAAGCAAGCGGTATAGTGTTCGATCCATGTTTGGAGTCTTGCCTTATAATCGATTAACGGTTTCTGAAAATGCACTTTTTAGAAGTCTGGCCGATGATGGAAATGATATTACGGCAAAAGAGAAGCTTGGTTATGCGTATACGGCACAGCTTGATGTTTTGTATAGAACATCATGGTATGTCGATTTGCGAGGTATGGTTTCTTACGATTATTGGCCATCAAGCTATTTAAAACCAGTTCCATTGCAAATTTCTGCAAATTCCAAAGTGGTCTTTGAAAGTGAAGAGTATGATGTGAACATCGGTAGCGCAGCCATCGCTTTCGCGATCCTGATGCCGGAAATAAGTACGTTTCAGCTTGCACCATTTGTTGAATTTGAACTACGTCAATATAGCGAAGCAGACAATATTAATCAGGAAGATTTGGTTTTCAGGACTTATGCTTTCTCTATGGGGTTTAGTAGTAAGTTTTAATCTTTAAGCTATATCAAAGTCTCTCATTCATTGAATACCTATCCAAATCGAAAATGATATCGTACGGCAAACTGGGGCATTGTCTTGCTAACAGAGTCATGCAAAGCAGAGGAAAAAAGATTAAACCTAGAAAATCGGATCACGCTTTATATGCGCGGACGCGGGGTGCTTCATCGAACACCAGTAGGAGGTGCTCTTTGTGGTAGAAAATTAAAAAGGAGTTAGCCGATAAGCCGGGTTCTGTCGTGGACAGTCATTCATCTGGGTATCACGTCACCGTGAACCTCAAGCGACCTACCCGGGGGCAACGTGGGCCACGCCTCGTAGTCAAGCTACTCGCCCCCCTATTTGGTCTTGCTCCGGGTGGGGTTTTCCATGCCACTGAGTGTTACCACCAGCGCGGTGCGCTCTTACCACACCATTTCAACCTTACCTGATCCGCTTTAATACGGCCATCGGCGGTATATTTTCTGCTGCACTTTCCGTCGGCTCGCGCCGCCCAGGAGTTACCTGGCACCTTGCCCTATGGAGCCCGGACTTTCCTCCGTTGCGCCAACGTAATGTTGAGCAACCGCGACTGTCTGGCCAACTCCAGCGAGAATTCTACCCTATTTTTAGAAAAAAATTATTTTTTTAGTTCTAATGCCCGTTGATAGATGTCGTTTTTCTTTAAGCCGGACATCGTTGTGGCTAGCTTGACGGCTTGTTTTAGGGGGAGTTCCGTCAATAGGGTTTGTAGTATCTTTTCGATATTTAATTCGGTATGTTCAG
>JALUUH010000035.1 GCA_027021445.1 Gammaproteobacteria bacterium | reverse complement strand
CGAGAGATTCTGATAAATATAAAACATATTTCCCTCAAGTTAAGCTGATACATCCGCATGAAAATTAACAAGCAGCTAACAAACTCATCCAGAGGACTTTCAAATCTGTCGGGGCTTTTGCAAAAAAAACGCAAAAGCCCCGCCGCTTTCGTCAGCCGCTGATGAGGGCTACATGGATTCCCCCGACTGTCAAGCAAAACAGTAATAACAATTTAAGTATGAGATGTAGTGGTTCCGACCACCACTCTTAATGACTCAAGTTTCGGGGTTCAATAACGTAAAATATTATTCGTAAGTGATTGGAAAATAAAGAAAGCGAGTCGCCCGGAAGGTATAATATTGGTTCTCAAAGCCAAACATCAAAACCCACCGGAGACTCATTTGAATAATGACACGAATAAACATTTAATTCCCAACTTAATTGAGGGTGTACTTAGTGATCCAGGACAACATGTTGATAATATTTTTTCAGCCGTATGGAAAAACTTAAACGTTAACAAACTAATTGAACAATCAGGCTTTAAGAAGCGAACAGGGTTAGCGATAACCGAATCTGTTTTTTTGTTGGTGCTATGGAAGTGGGTTAATGTGCCATCGATATCCAAATTTTGTCAAAAATCATTAGAGACATTTACAAACGCAAAAAAAGACGTTATGTACGAACTTTTGAAACGGGAAGACATTGACTGGCGTGGATTAAATACCAAAATAGCGAAAACGATCTATCAACAACGCGATATAGCCTCAAGTTCTTTAAAGGTTTATATATTGGATGACTCTGTTAAAAAGAGACGAGGCAAAAAAATGGAAGGAGTATCGAGCCATTTTGATCATACAGAAGGCCGTCATGTCATGGGGCAACAGGTATTAACGCTGGGTCTTACGACAGAGGCGCATTTTATGCCACTTGATTCCCAAATTTATGTCAGCAAAACGAAAGCGCAGGGATTAATTCGAGCCTTTAAAGACAAACGTAGCATTGTATCCAAACGCTATGAAGAAGCTACCCAGCAAACCAAACCCGAACTCGCAAAAAGAATGCTAGCACGTGCAACACGTCACGGCCTCTTAGCGGACTATTTAGCCGCCGATGCGTGGTTTGGTACAAAGCCAATGATACAAACCGCGCTATCATTAAACTTGATAGCTGTTCTTCGCATGAAAAAAAACAAGATGAAATATCACATTCAAACGCCAAAGGGCAAAACAGAAGCGTTAGATGCCAAATCACTTTACCAATATGCGGTAAAGGGCGAGTGGAAAAAAGTACGCGGCATGCCATACCGCGCCGTAACCATGGATGTTGAATTAGATATCGATCAAGAAGGACAGAAACATCCAAACAGGATTAAGGTACAATTGCTATTTGTACGTGGCGCTTCTGGTGATGACAAAGCGACAGTAGGAAAAAAGGACTGGGCACTTTTTCTAACGACAGACCCCGATATGAGTTTAAGCAAAACACTGGAAATATATGCATTGCGCTGGGGAATTGAAGTCTATTTCAAGGAAGCCAAACAACACCTTGGATTTTTAAAAGAACAAACATGGACGTTTGCCTCTCATACAGCCTCAATTCATCTGACGGCTATACGATACCTCCTATTAGTGTACGTTAAATGTGAGAATGAAGATCTTCGAATTAGTGATATTCGCTCACAAGTGAACGATCAGGTAACGACACTAGATTTTGCAAAACGATTATGGCAGCTGTTTAGAGCATTAATCAGTGGCGCATTAGATAATTTGAATCAGGGAATCAAGAAGTCATCTAAGGCCATAATGGATGTGATCGATGACCGCGTAAGTCAATTTTTTACGCAGGCACTTCAACTCGATACATTTACATTGAAAATGGAATTTGAGTAGAGCTGTGTTTGGATTTAAACCCCGAAACTTGAGTTATAAGTGCAAGACTCTGCGATTCCTTGAATTGAATCTTTGCTATAGTACAATCGTTTGGCAGCATTTTCTAAGCGTAAGCGTTTGATGTATTGGTGGATGCTTTCACCCATGTACGATTTAAATATTCGCGATAAGTGGAAATGCGATAAACAAGCAGCATTTGACAGTGAGTCTAAATTTATATGGCAGCATGTTGGGTTTTGTAGGTGCCTGTCAATATAGGCAACGATAAGGTTGACTCGTTCATCATTAGTAAGTTTTATAGAGTTGTTGGGCATCATTGGCTGCTCTTAATTAGCGACAATATAAAAGCTTAGCATTTAATCATCTCTAGACCTGTACAGTGTACCTAAAAGTTATTTAATAATCTTAGGATACTACTTTGAAAGTAAGCTTTGATATCTTGCATGCATTTTACATGCAAATTGTTATGTTGCGATAATCATGGGGTATAAGAAGTATAAAACACATTTTTGCAGAAAACCAAAAGTGTTTATTTGACGTTGGCGTACAGAAATATGATGATTTGCTTGAAATATAATCCTTAGACGAAAGAAAGTCGATTGTGGGCGAATTATTACACAATGGTTAGTGCAGGCCGCGTGATGGTCGCTCTCGTACGTCCTGTACTTCGCGACACTTGTATTTCCTATGCATCGTAACGACACAGCTGTTCCAGCTTGCCGCGATTTGTCGGTGCGCAATAAGTATTGGCGTGTAGATTAAAAGCACTATGACTATCACATCGATCGAATGGACTACCCCAGTCCTGATTGGGGCGAAATTGAAATTTAACCTACCCACATGATGTAGCGAGGAACCCATTTCAAGTGGTTGTGCCTTTGTGGGTTCCAGCAAAAGGTTTTTCATTCAGCAATATCAAATACATCCGCCAGACGAGCAGCGGCGAAAAGCAGGGGACCAGCCGGCCATCGGGCTGCTACTTTGCAAGAGTCGTGACAAACTGGTGGCAGAGTACGCGCTTAGTGATATTCACAAGCCGATAGGTGTTTCTGAAGACCAGATTACCCCAGTCACTTCCTGAAGAACTAAAATCCAGTCTTCCGACGGTGGAAGAGATTGAAACGGAGTTGGGGTAACCGTAATCAATACCTGGATGATGGCGCTATCAGCTCTTTAGTAACACGATGAAAAGTAACACGATGAAAGCTATGGGGAAAAAGGGTGAGTCTTATTTTGAGAGAGTTATAACCTATTGATTGATATGTGAATATTGTTTTGTTATCTGGCCTTCCATTATGTAAGATACTCCATGTTACATAACATGCAGGTCGTTGTGAGGATTGAAACTATGGCTAAAGGCACTAGGACAGCCTCCTAGTGGGCGAATTGTCGTCGAGATTGACCTGGAATTGAAGCAAGAGTTGTATGATGCTCTGGGTGATGA
>JALUUH010000034.1 GCA_027021445.1 Gammaproteobacteria bacterium | reverse complement strand
CCCCTATTTCCTATTTCCTGTCCCCCTATTTCCTATAAGACTAGTCATCTTTTTCCGCTCACTGAGGAATAATCTTCCCCCGAAAAAACGTACATAAGGTTAAGAGTGGTTGGCTAGACTGGGGGGAGAGATGGCTCAATAAGTATCAAAGCCATTCAATGTTGTTGGATTATTTATACATGACTAATAAATTCGCAGACTGCGAACATTGCTGATTGCTAAATATTTCGCTTCGAGCTTTTCAGTAAAATGCTTGCCATTGGTGAGTTCGGAATCTCTCATTCGTTGACGCAGAGATTCCCGTAACCGAGACAAAGCAGTCAAATCACTCGCCAGCTTTATTGCCGTGCTCATATAATCCGCTCTCGAATAAGTCACTAAACCATCGAGATCGAGAGTCTTTAGAATACTCAGGCTCACTCTACTTACATGCGTCTTTCCCGCAAGAGTGATAACAGGAACACCCATCCATAAAGATTCACAGGTTGTAGTGGTGCCATTATAAGGAAAAGTATCTAACGCAATATCCATTCGATTATATAAATTCAAAGCATCAAAATTTGTATCGACATACGGGTATAACGTTAATCTATCCTCAGCAATTCCAAGATCATAAAACTGTTGCAATAAGCGCCGTCTTGACTGTTCTTCTGCAAAGATTTTTCCACGCAATAGTAAACGACTAAAAGGCAATGCCTGTAAAATTTCTGACCATGTCTGAATGGTTTCAACATTTATTTTCATCGAATTATTGAAGCACCCAAATGTAATATTTCCATTTTTTATGGCTGGCAATGGCTTAACCGCAGGACTATTTAACTCGGGTCGATAGCACAAAAAACATCCCATCAAGCGCAATAAAGACTCACTATAGTATAAATCTGTTTTACCCTGCGGATCGCTAATTCCATCAGTGATACGATAATCCATGGTAGGCAAGCCTGTGGTATTTGGATAACCGAGATAACTTATCTGAACCGGTGCAGGCTTCCGCGCAAAGGCTAATAGCCGATTACCCTTGCTATGGCCTGCAAGGTCTACTAAAATATCCACTTTATCTTTTACCACTAAATGACAAAAAGCATCATCATCCAACTCGCTCACTTCGTTCCATTCATCAAAGTACTGCTTAAGCCTTAAGGTCACTTGGTCTACGATTTTATTATTAGCATAGGCTATGATTTCAAACTTAGTTTTATCATGATTTTCCAGTATCGGTTCTAAAAATCGCGCAACCGCATGTTCGCGAAAATCAGCGGACACATAAGCTATACATAATTTTTGATGTTCTTTTTTTGCTTTATCTTTAGCGACTAAATCGCGCCTCATTCGCCCGCTATTGAGCAACGTCGCATTACAACCCCATTTAAAATGCATGCTGGCGATGACTTCCGGAGAAGCCTTTGCATCATAATTTAATAAATACGGAATAATATGGTCTTCAGGTCTCGCATTTATTGCAATAACATCGGTGCCGGGCGCTGAAGCAAAATCTAATTTCAATATTCGATGTCGAAAAGCAAGTATTTCAGGCTGAGCATTCAACTCAGACAAAGCATTATAATAGTCGCCCAAGCGAGTGCTAAAAATTGGATTTAATTCACCCGCTATACGGTGATGTTTTTCACAAACTTCTGGCTCAATGAGTCGCCAGGTAAGCACTGCAAGATTAGCATGGGCTAGTATATGCCTGGGATTGATTGTCACAGAATGAATGTAAGCATCTTTTGCTTGTTGAAACTCTTGGTGGTCTTTATATACAACCCCAAGATTATAATAAATTTCAGCACTATCCGCTGAGGGTGCTGTTTTTTCAGATTGCAATGCCGCTTTACGCAACAGTTCGATGGCATCATTTGATTTCCCTAGCTTGTATTTTACGAGCCCGAGATAGTGAAGACTATCAACATGATTAGGAATTGCACCCAACACTTGCTCATAATATTGCTGGGCAAGCGCATACTGTTCTTCTGATTGGTATTTTAATGCACGAGAGAAAAGGCTAGAAAGGAAGTCAAACTGTTCAAGGCTAATATCTTGAGTCATAGCATCTAACCGATGAATACAAACTACTATTGCACAAAAAAACCAAAATCGGCAAGATTGCCGACGTTAACCAGTTCAATTTTTCCATCAGCACCGGGGCGGCCCATCATATTGAGGGAACGCGCTAATGAGCTATTGCGTCCATCGCGTGCGGCGAATTTTCCACTAAACTTATAAGCCCCTGTATCATCAAGTGTTAGCAAACCAGTCGCATCTAGTGGGCCTCCACTATCTTTCAGATGTGCTTTAATACCTTCGTCATCACTGTTTATATCTATCGCCAAGTCCCCAAGTTGCAATTTTTGCGGAAACTGGGTAGCAGCACCATTCCAGACAATACGACCTTCTGCATATGTCACTTTATTATCGGAAAGTACCAATTCAGACAAATTAAAACCAAACTGCCCTTCTAGCTTGATAGCCGGAATTTTTAACAATGTCAATAAATCACTCGCGGCTAACCGTCCTTGCACATCGGTTAACTGAATATTACCCAAAAACGACCGCGAAACATCAGCCTGAATATGCCCGTCATTATTCCGTATACCAAACGAAGCCGACAGACTACCTAATAACAAAGCTGAAGGTTTTAAATCCCAGCTGACATCCGTAAACATTCTACCCTCAATTCTAGCGGCAGCAGCTTGTCCCTGCCAGACTGTTCCGTCAACACCATAGAGTTTAACGGGTGGATTATTATCAAACCCAGATTCAACGACACTTATTACATAAATCGCAGGTATCTGCGTTACTAAAAAAAATAAATAGGCGATAACACCGACTACTGAAAATTGAATTGTTTTGCGTTTCATGCAGCTCCTTCAAACACGAGTCGAGCACTCACTCTACCCACCGCATTTTCTTCTGCATCGATGATGACTGACTGTGCTTTGAGTCCGTGGTTATTTTGCAAGATTGTCAACCAGCGCGCAACATCATCAAACACTGCATTTTCCAACCATACGCGGACACGGTTTGAACCATCTGGCTCGACTCGTTTCAAAGAATCACCTAACTTTCCAGCTTTCGCAGTGCGATCAATCAGACCAAGAATAGACTGTTTGTTTTTACTTGCACTTGATTGACTTACTCTTTGCAGCTGTTTTGCTTCTGCGGATTTTTGCGTCACCCAACGAACAAGCTCTTCCTGTTTTTCCACCGCACTTCTTAACTCCTCGGTTTTATCGAAAATCGGCTCTATCACTCCTAAATAGACAAAAATGACTAATAAAAACCCACCACAGGTCATTAACAATAAACGTTCTCGAGGTTTTAACTGCGCCCAATATGCTTTCATGAAACTCTCTTAATTTGTAATCGTCCTTGGACTTTATTGTCTTTCTGCGCCGCAGATTGGATTTTAACACTCAGTTTGTTTTTTGAACTAACATTTTGCTTGAGCTGATCCAAAACTTGTAAGTTTGGCACTTCTACTTGCACATCTAACTCGCCGTTTTTATAACGAATACTACGCATGACTAAACCAGGGGTTTTTTTCAATGCCGCGCCTGCAGCAATAGCTAATGCGACAAATGACTCTCCGTCATCTATTTTGCCACCCGCAAGCTCTTTTAATTTTTGTTCCATCTGTGCCCGAACATTCACAATACGTTTTGTATTCGGAAAAGTATTTTTATAAATTTTTATCACTTCAGCCTTAAGCTGATCATGTTTAGCACTGAGAACAGCGTTCTCACTAATCGAGATCACCAGTTGCAGTACAAACAAAACAGCTCCCAATGAAGCCGCTAATCGCCAAGGACGCCAAATTTTTCCAAGTTGTTCACGACGACTATAATCACCTTGTAATAAGTTGATGGTTTTAGACACATCAAAACCCTGTGCCGCCAATAAACTTAACAATCCATTTTCATGTACTTGATCGGTATGCGTAACTAACTCAACACCCTCGGGGATACATGCTCGTATTTCATCAGCTATCAGCGCTGACCAAATTTCTATTTTTTCGGGTAGCTGCTCCGTCTCTAGCTGCGCAAAACTTAGTGCCAACACAGTCGCGGTGTTTTCAACATCTATCGCAAAACCACTTTGCAAACCCGTACGCAACAGTGCACCTTGCTGCCCAATATATAAGGCCCAAATATTATCTTCTACTGGAAGTGCCTGCACATCAGGAACCAACGAGTTAATAGGCAAACCAATTTCACGAAACATCGTTTGCCAACGGTCCATTTGATCTCGTGAAATAACAGCCGTTGCTACATTGCCATCTCCATCTCGCTGGCCAACCGCAAAATGCAAGTCATCTATATCATCCGCTAACTGGTCTTCCAGCGCATAAGGAATCGCTTTCAACATTTTTTGGCGATTTTGCGTAGGCACCTTTACCGAACCCAAAAAAACCTCGGTACTAGGAACCAGTGCAATTACACTTGCACCCTGAACCAACTCAGCAAGCTCAGATAAGCGGCTAGTCGCGATTGGTGTTGTATTGCCCTCGCTCATCCGCACCCATTGCGCCAACTCTACATCGTTTGCCGCAGTTGCTTTACTCAGTCTTATTACTATTTTTTCTCGCATATTCAAATCCCAGAATTCCTTGCGCCCGCGTTACTGTTGAGACATTAGCATTGCCTTTTAAATTTCGATAGAGCAAACTATTTAATTGCGCATAACTATTTCCAATTTGAGCGGTAGCCAATATTTTAAAATAACGACTTTGCACCGCCAGTCCCGCTTTGACATCGGCTTCTAACTCTTTTCTCTCTTTCAGATTCAAACTATCAAATGCTGAATGATTGCTAAAATCATCAACTTTCTCGAACGGCATATTTGCATTTAATTCAGTTAACACCGCAGCAGTGAGATAAGGGGAAAAAGCCATTAATACTTTATCATCCGCCGTATTGACATTGATGACTGTCTTGCCTCTCGGCAAAGCAGAGACATAACTCAATAAACCACGAATGGGGGGTTCTTGCTCGACCGTAAGATCCACAGCTGCAGGCGTAATGCCATACAATAATTCATTACTAAAACCCTCAACCATGGCTAATTCTGTGGCACTTGCCATAAAACGATTGGCCGGCCGATAAGATTTGTCTTTGGCAAGATATTCTCCATCTTCAGCGCCACCAGGAAAGATTACTTGATCATCTTTGTCAATCCAGTCAATCGTAGCATTAACCAAGTCTTCAGCGCTGGCAGAAGTATCATTGATATCGGTTTGCACAATTTCAATAAGACGTCGAAAACGTTCTCTCGTTTTCACATCGGGCTTACCATCAGCATCGAGTAAACTATTGATATTGAATAAGGACTCCATATCGACCAAGTTGCCAGAAATATTGCCACCTTCTACTGGAAAAGTATAAGGCACATACAATATTGAGGGATCATCATAGTCACTTGTTGCTGTCGCTGTATATTGGGTTAATAATTTTTTAGCAACCGTCTCTAAGCCCAAGGCATAGACATAAGCTTGCTCAGATTCCAACACATTCGCGGTTCGTCGAATATCAAGATGCTGTCTAGATGCCAATGCAACCGCCGTAATGGTAGCAATCGAAGTCACTAGCAATGCGGTGATTAGTGCAACACCTTTGCTTTTACGTCGTTGATTAAATGGATCGAAATACATTCTATATTATTGGATTAATTAGCTGCTGCTGGCTGAGGAATCACTGCCTCGCCCGGAGCGACCCGAAATAAGCGCTTAATTTCACCAAAACCTTCAACATCAATTTTAATCTCCACGGCTTTCGGTAATACGTTTAATGCCGTCGCTCCCGCCCCCAAACTAACCGGCCATGCATCTTGCCACTCTAATCCAGGCGTTAAGTAACGCACTTCTAGCTCTTTTACTTTTTTCAATAACACACGTTCGTTTAGCACCCCGCTATTGCCTTGATCTAAAGCAGGATAAACGACGCGAATCAGGTTTTCTTCCTCCAAACGATAGGCCACACGCTGTAGCGAACTCCTGGGTAAGCGCATTGGATTACGCACACCCTCGCGGGTGAACTCCAATAACACCAGACCAAAGCCACTCCCCGTTAATGCCGGCACAGGCTCACCAAAACTGTCTCTTGCCGGCCTGCCGCTAGCTTGTTCAATATCGCGACCTATAAAGGTAAAAGCACGTTGCAAACTAATAAGCCTATCCGCCTGTTTTTCGGTATGATCTTTTGCATTTAATACATTGGCTAAACCAAAATAGGCCATCGCCGACAAAACCGTAAATATCGCCATCGAAATCAACAATTCTAATAAGGTAAAACCTTTTTGACCTTGCTTAAAAACATCTCGAGGGTTTAAGTTAATCCTCATAACACGGGCTTGCCAATCAAGGCTACTAAAAACGCAAGCGATTGCTGGTTATTTTTATCGCGTTTCACGATTATTTCCAATCTGCGTACATCTTCCACACCCGAATCAATCGTTGTTACTTGCCAATACCACTTATGGCCGGCCATCTCTTCGCTGCCATCACGGCTTCCTGTGCTTGGCCAGTCGTTAGAAGACTGGATTTCCACCGCACGATTCATCGCGACCCAATGGGCCAGCGTTCGATCTCGCAGATAACTTGCGTGGTCAGTATTCGAGGACACACTTTGAATGATGGCCCCCAATGCAATCGCTAATACTCCCATGGCGACAAGCACCTCCATGAGGGTAAACCCAGCTTGTTTATCCTTAATCAAAACCATCCTTCAATTGACCCCGGTATTCTACTTCGCCGGTATATTCGCCATTGACATATAAACCTTTATTTTCGTCTAATTGAACTTCAAATAGAAAAGGCGTCATTTCACCGCTGGAAAACATATATATTCTAGGTTGATTTTGCTGATCTTCTTCATCGCTTAACGCAATTTCATCGCCATCTAATTCCAAACGTAGCGTAATACCCGTTGGCAACTGTCGAGGACGAAATATGCCCGACTCGTCATCAAAGGGTGAAAGCCTTCCTCGCACATCAATGCTCACAAATTGATAGGCCGATTTCATCGGCAGTAAAACCATGTCTCGAGAATTCAAAATCGCTTCTTCTGCCGCCAATTCTACCAATGCGGCTAAACGCTTGGCTTCTTGCTCAACAATACGATTACTATTAGTAGATACGGACATAGTCGCAAACGTCGTAATGATGCCTACGATAAAAATAACCACCAGAAGTTCCAACAAGGTGAAACCACGCTGAAAAAATAAAACCCGGTAAAGCACCTTAGGCCGACCGGGTTTTTCCTGTAACTGTTTATTTTTCATGAACAAACAATTATTACGCCGCAATAATCTATTACGCAGCAATAATCAGCTCCTAGACGTCATCTAAATTCCAGTTCCCAATATCCGCAGCAACACCATCACCGCCTTCCGTAGAATCTGAACCCAGCGAATAAATATCAATCGCTCCATTAACGCCAGGGTTTAGATATTGATATTCATTTCCCCAAGGATCCTTAGGAAGACGATCAATATAGCCTCCTTCTTTATAGTTACGCGGCTCCGGTGTTCCAGAAGGCTGGGCGGCAAGCGCATCTAAGCCTTGATCAGTACTCGGGTAATTAAAATTATCCAATTTGTATAAATTGAGAGCTCCCTCCAATGTCCGTATATCTTGCTTAGCTTTGGTTACTCTTGCAGCATCTGGCCTATCCATGACCCTAGGCACAACAACCGCTGCCAAAATTCCGAGGATAACAATAACAACCATTATCTCGATCAGGGTAAAACCCTTTGATTTGTATTTCATTCTAGCTCCAGGTGTTATTATAAGCATGTTTACTTCCGCGTATCCGCATCAATGAATCTCAACACTGCCATAAACTATGATTTTCGTATCGTAATAGATAACCGAGGATTATAGAAGGCTGCCCGAGAACAGATAGCTAACCTACTGCGAACAAAAATCGACACTTTATAGCGAAGTTGAGCATATAGTAATGTGACAAAATTGGGCAAAAAGCGTTCCGAAGAGAATGATACCAAAAAAGTCACTTCGAATGTATGGTAACAGATGTTGCAAATTCTAAATCGCTTCGTGCTAAACTCAAATAGTTACCCATACATAGAGGCTTACATTAATCCATGCGCTGTTATAAATTACTACTTAGTTTTTTTTGTTGTCTAAGCTCACAATATACGCTCGCCGCTTGCAATGAACCTCCCGCCAATAATGTTAACTGGAGCGCTTGCGACAAATCGGACGACAATCTAAAGGATTTGTCACTGATTCGAGCCGTATTAGACGAAATTAACTTATCGGGATCGACACTCACAAAGATCAACCTTTCCAATGCCGCCATGGGGTATTCTAACCTGTCTAAAACAACATGGAGTAATGTTCGCGCAACAAATGTACACCTCGTCGGGTCAAATCTTAGTTATAGCACTCTTAAAAAAGTACGTTTTAATGGATCAAATTTTGACCGCGCCAACTTAAATCAGATTAGTTTTGAAAATGTCCAGGTGGCCAATGCTCAATTTTACAACGCATCAATGAAAAATGCTCATGCGCATAATACTGATTTCTCTAGATCAAATATGGAGCAAATCAACTTGAGTGAAGCAGACCTGACAGGCAGTAATTTAGAATATGTTGTATTGACAAAGGCAAACTTGGAAAACACCAAGTTTGTGGATACACGGTTAAACAAAGCAAAATTTATCCGCGCTAATTTATATGAGGCCGATTTTACCAATGCGGATTTGCGAGGAGCAGATTTTAGCAACGCGGATATAACCGGTGCTATTTTTACCAATGCAAAACTCGGAAACACAACATGGATAAATCATAAAAGATGCCGACGCGGGTCTATCGGTGAATGCAAATAAAAAACGATCCGGTAACGGCGCTAGAAGAACGAGCGAAAACGGGCTGAAGATAAGATGCCAAACGGGGAAGTTATTACAAGCCCATTCCTAAGCCTTTTCGACATATTTCAAAATACCCACAACTTGATCGGTAGTCTTAGCCCATGCCATTGCCGCCGCATCAACTTCTTTTAACGGATGTATTATATCTTCAGCATGCAAGGTTATATAAGGCTTACCCAGCGCATTGCAAAAACCTGCGTCAAATGCCGCATTCCATTGCTTATATTTATCGCCAAAACGAATCACCGCGATGTCACAGTTTTGCAACAAGGTTTTGGTGCGAATAGCATTCACTTTAGAAGACTTATGATCCCGCCAAAACTGATCTGATTCTACACCCAGATGGTCACCTGCGGCATCACTCGCTTCATGGTCTGTTAGCGCAGAAGTAAAAACAATATCGAGCTTATGCTGTTCACTGCCCTCAATGAGCTTCTGTCGCCAGTCCGTATGAATTTCTCCGGATAAATAAACAGTTAATGTCATGCGTTATTCCTGTAAGATAAAAATAAATACGCGCTACATTGTAGCAAATTTTTAAGCCATCTCTACCATTGCTTGTTTTTTCTTAAATTTCAATACTTCTCCATCACGATCAACCACAATGGTATCTCCAGCGACAAATTTGCCGCTGAGAATCTCTTGGGCAAGAGAGTTTTCGATTGAATTCTGAATCGATCGTTTCAAGGGCCTCGCTCCATAAACGGGGTCATAACCTGCTTCGGCTAAATAATCCAGTACGTCAGCAGTCAACTCTAAATCCATATCACGGTCTTGCAAACGTTTTCGCAAATAAGACACTTGAATATTTGCAATAGCATGTATTTGCTCACGACCAAGCGGATGAAATACGACCACATCATCTACACGATTGATAAACTCGGGTCGAAAATGTGTTCCGACAACTTCCATTAATGCATTTTTCATCGCTGGATAGTTATCTTCACCACTCATTTCTTGAATGACTTGAGAACCCAAATTTGACGTCATAACGATAACCGTATTTTTAAAGTCAACGGTTCGACCTTGTCCATCCGTTAAGCGCCCATCATCCAATACTTGTAGCAGTATATTAAATACATCAGGATGTGCTTTTTCGACTTCGTCCAGCAAAATGACTGAGTAAGGTTTACGCCGAACGGCTTCGGTGAGATAACCACCTTCTTCGTAACCCACATAACCAGGAGGCGCGCCGACTAAACGTGAAACCGAATGTTTTTCCATAAACTCTGACATATCAATACGCACCATTGCATCATCGGTATCGAATAGGAAATTAGCTAACGCTTTTGTTAGTTCGGTTTTACCCACACCTGTTGGCCCCAGAAATAGGAATGAACCGATGGGCCGGTCAGGATCAGACAAACCTGCACGCGAACGGCGTATCGCATTAGATACCGCAATGACTGATTCGGATTGCCCAACCACACGTTTTTGCAGCTCTTGCTCCATGCGTAACAGTTTTTCGACTTCACCTTCGAGCATTTTTGAAATCGGAATACCGGTCCACTTCGAAACTACTTCGGCGATTTCTTCTTCTGTTACGCTATTCCGCAACAAGCTCATATCAGGCATTTCAACTTGCGACGCCACTTCAATCTGTTTTTCAAGTTCAGGAATTTTTCCGTACTGAAGTTCTGACATGCGCGCTAGGTTTCCTGCACGGCGTGCAGTTTCCAGCTCTTGGCGCACACGTTCAAGTTCTTCTTTGATATGCTTAGCACCTTGCACAGTGGCTTTTTCAGATTTCCAAATCTCTTCTAGCTCTGAATAATCTCGTTCGAGCCTTCCAATCTCATTTTGCAAATTTCCTAGGCGTTTTTTAGATGCCGAATCCGATTCCTTTTTTAATGCTTCTTGCTCAATTTTCAGCTGAATCAAACGCCGATCAAGCTTGTCCATCACTTCTGGCTTTGAGTCTATTTCCATGCGAATACGACTCGCCGCTTCATCGATTAAATCAATGGCTTTATCGGGTAACTGTCGATCAGAAATATAACGATGCGATAAAGTCGCTGCCGCTACTATCGCGGGATCCGTGATATCAACCCCATGATGCACTTCATACTTTTCTTTGAGCCCACGCAAAATTGCAATAGTGTCTGCTACACTTGGCTCATTAACCAATACTTTTTGAAAGCGCCGCTCAAGTGCCGCATCTTTTTCTATATACTGTCGATATTCATTTAATGTGGTTGCTCCCACACAATGTAACTCGCCACGAGCCAGCGCGGGTTTCAGCATATTGCCCGCATCCATCGCGCCTTCTGCTTTACCGGCACCCACCATTGTATGTAACTCATCAATAAATAAAATAACCTGGCCCTCTTGTTTAGCCAGATCACTCAGCACGGATTTTAGTCTCTCCTCAAACTCTCCACGAAATTTTGCGCCAGCAATCAGCGCTCCCATGTCGAGCGACAACAGGCGCTTATTTTTAAGGCCTTCGGGAACTTCGGCATTAATAATCCGTTGCGCAAGCCCTTCCGCAATCGCCGTTTTACCCACTCCTGGTTCACCTATTAAAACCGGGTTGTTTTTCGTCCGACGTTGCAATACCTGTATGGTTCGGCGAATTTCATCATCACGCCCAATAACGGGGTCAAGCTTGCCTTGCTCAGCACGCTCGGTGAGATCAATCGTATATTTTTCTAACGCTTGGCGTTGCTCTTCAGCATCAGGATTATCCACTTTTTGATCACCCCGTAATTCATTAATCGCTTGCTCCAACACACCTTTTGATGCACCCGCTTCGCGTAACAGCTTTCCTAGTTTGCCCTTATCTTCAAAACTCGCGAGTAAAAACAATTCACTGGAAATAAAACTGTCTTTTCGCTTCTGCGACAACTTGTCAGTAATATTAAGTAGGCGGCCCGTATTTTGAGATACTTGCACATCACCTCCGGCACCTTGCACTTGCGGTATTCGCTCCAATTCCTGTTGCAACTGGGAACGCAAATGATTCACATTGACACCAGCTTTTAACAGTAAAGGTGAAATACTCCCGCCTTCTTGATCCAGCAATGCACTCATAATATGCAATGGCTCAATAAATTGATGATCCCGTCCCACAGCAAGACTTTGCGCATCCGCAATCGCCATCTGAAATTTGGTGGTTAACTTGTCCATTCGCATAACTTTTTCTCTCAATGATTTGCTTCTATTAACAAATACCTGGGGTGAAGCATCTAACATTTCAAGGGACAAGCAAAACACTTTAAAACTTAAACAAAGTCCTTTTAGGAATATTCTTAAGAAATTAAAGTTTCTAGCCGATACCGAAATGACGATTATCCTTTTATTGAACAAAGAACAATCGTTTTAATTGAAACACTCGTACCTATCGGAAAAATGGGGCGAAATAGATTTTCCTCAGTAGATTCTCTATTCTCGGACAGGCTCCAGCCATGTAGTAAATAGGTATCTAACAAGGAGATTGGCTTACCTATGCGCATATTACTTGTAGAAGATGACCAAATGTTAGGTGATGGAATTCGTGCTGGACTAATGCAGCAGGGATATGCCGCTGATTGGGTTGAATCAGGCGATGCAGCAGAAACAGCCATGCTCACCAATGAATACGAAATGCTCATTCTAGACCTCGGTTTGCCGGGCAAATCAGGAATTGAAGTATTAAAAGATGTGCGTGCCAAGGGTAACGATCTACCCGTTATTATTTTAACCGCGAGAGATACCGTTGAAGACCGAGTTTTAGGCTTAGACTCTGGTGCAGATGATTATTTAACCAAACCATTTGAACTTGATGAGCTCACCGCGCGAATTCGCGCACTGATAAGACGGCGAGGTGGCCGCAGCAATCCAGTAATAGAGCACAAAGACATTGTAGTCGACCCTGCCTCTCATGCCGTTAAAAAAGAAGATAATGTCATTGATATATCACCGCGTGAATTCACTATTCTGCTTTTATTATTAGAAAACCTTGGCAAAGTGCTTTCTCGTAACCGTCTTGAAGAAGGTTTATATGCATGGAATGAAGAAGTAGAAAGCAATACGGTTGAGGTACACATTCACCATCTGAGAAAAAAACTAGGTTCGGATCTTATTCGAACCATTCGAGGCGTAGGTTATATCATCGACAAAGAATAGTTCAACTTAAAATCACAACATGTTGCACTCCGTAAGATCACGTCTATTAGTCATTATCATTCCGTCGGCACTCTTTATTTGGCTCTGCTCAGCTGTTTTAACCTACCTTGATACCAAAAAAGAATTCAATCAACTGTTTGATGCGCAACTTGCCCAATCCGGACAAGTTCTGCTAAATCTTGGACGACATGAGTATGTTGAGAGCAAGCAACGGCGGTTAGAAAACCAAGCCCCAGAGCGCCGATTAACGAACGAACCAGTTAAAGATGGTTCGCTATTATCGGATAGTTTTATCGAGCTTGCCCACCACTACAAAAAAGACCTTGCCTTTCAATTATGGTTTAATCAAAATAAATTAATACTGCGCTCTAAAAACACACCGTCAACTCCTATGAGCAATACATTTGAGGGCTTTAGCGATGAAATAATCAACTCGAATAAATGGCGTGTTTTTTCAGTTCAATCGGACGATGGCTTAATCCGAGCACAAATGGCAGAATCTTATAGCGCTCGCGAAAATATTAGTTTTTCTGTTGTTTCGCATACCATGTTTCCGCTCTTAATGACGATCCCAATACTCGGATTAGCCTTATGGTTAGTTGTCACGATTGGGTTTTCGCCCTTGAGTCGAATCACCAATGAGCTTCAGTCACTATCACCTAAAGATTTACAAAAAATAGATACCGAAGACATTCCAAGTGAAGTTATTCCCGTTACACTTGCACTGAATCGCGTCATTTCAAATCTTCAAGAGGCCTTTAGTACAGAACGTCGATTCACTTCCGATGCCGCACATGAATTACGCACACCACTAGCCGTGCTAAAAACACATGCCGAGGTTGCCCTACATGCGACAGAACAAGAAGAACGCGACAACGCATTACGCCAGCTTGTGCGCGGGGTTAATAGAGCAACTCGTTTAGTAGAACAGCTATTAACGCTTGCTCGCCTAGATCCGGAAACAAGCCTAAAAGGGGCCAAACGTTTTGACTTGTTTATTGTTGCTGAAAATGTCATTAGTGAAGAAGCGCTGGTGGCTTTGGATAAAAATATTGACATTAGTTTAAACGGTACACGAGGAAAGTTTGTATTCGGTAGCAGCGCTGCTATATCGGTACTCATGCGAAACCTCATTAATAATGCAATACGCTACACGCCAAAAAATGGTATTGTAAAAATTATGATTACACGTATCAACGAATCAATAATATTTAGCGTAGCAGATAGTGGGCCTGGAATTCCAGCAACGGAACGACAAAAGGTATTCGAACGTTTTTATCGTCAGCTGGGAACAAAAGTCGCCGGAAGCGGATTAGGACTTTCGATAGTCACACGTATCGCCGATCTACACGATCTAATTTTTGAATTAGCTGAATCTGAATTTAGCGGCCTACTCATTAATGTTAAATTCAAACCAATGGATAGAGAACCTAAGTAAACCTAATTTTATGAAGCACTTTACCCGCAGCAATTGATAAAAACCAAAAAATCAGTGCTTTTTCACTGCGGGATACGGGAATAGTTCATCCAAGGGTTTGCTAGTCAACGCATCTTGCACGATACGCACATGTTCACGCCTAAATTCACGCGCATGATTTAGTCCACAAGAATGCGCTAGTTTATCAAGCTCTACGTTAACCCAGTGTGCATAGTCGGCAACCCGCTTTGCTTTGTCCTCAACAACCAACCCACGTTGTAAACGCCGGTGATGTGTCGTAATCCCAGTCGGACACGTATCTTGATGACATTGCAAAGATTGTATGCAACCCAAAGAGAACATAAAACCACGTGCGGATACTGCGAAGTCCGCCCCGACACATAAAGCCCATGCCACGTTTGCCGAAGTCACTAATTTACCCGAAGCAATGACTTTGATTCGATCTCTTAAACCTGCCTCATAAAGGCTGTCTACAAACATCGGTAATGCTTCATGCAAAGGCAGGCCGACATGATCGGCAAGAATTTGTG
>JALUUH010000033.1 GCA_027021445.1 Gammaproteobacteria bacterium | reverse complement strand
TTTAACAATCCTACAAGAATATAACACCGTTTTTTATTCGGAACTTCGAAACCATGTTGCCAACTTTTCAGGTCGGGTTGATTGTTTGGTTAAACTTTTTTCATCGTAATAAAATGATCTTTTGAGATGTTGTCTTTTCATTTGCCTTCATTAAGACAAAATAAATACCACTGGATACTTTTAAACCATTACCATCCTTGCCATCCCACACCACGGAACTTCTCCCTTCTTGCTCCAATCCATCCACAAGTGTGGCAACCTCGCGTCCAGTAACATCGTAGACCACCAGCGTTACGTGTGATGCTTCCGGTAAATCAAAGTCAATCTTTGTCACTGGATTGAACGGATTTGGATAGGCCGGGTACAGGATAAACTTATCCGGGATGGTTTTTGTCACGGTGATGCCTAAGACATGTATTGTATGATATTCCTTAACGCCGATATAACTAACATCAGCCAGGCGGTAATCGTAGGACTTGCCAATTTCAACGGTATTATCGGTATAGGAATATTCGGTACGGTAGGTAACACTTCCCTGTCCCTGCAACTCAGGATCGGTAATGTAACTGGCAATTTCTTCCCATCCTTCGGGGGCTCCTTCAGTCTGCCTTTCTAAGACGAACCCTAAATTCTCGATTTCAGATTCTGTGATCCATTCCAATAGCACGGATCCGTTCTGTTTTACCCGGGCGGAGAAGGAAGACAGCTCCACCGGTAGAGAATAATCGCCTCCGCCAAACGTCCAGGTTTCATCGAATTTACCAGCAGTGGTCCATCCCCCAAATAGTACCAGGTAACTCGTTCCATTCATACTGGTCTCGGACAACCTATGGCTTGTTCTGGCGGAAGGCTGTGAGGTGTTTGAATCTTGTGTCCAGGTGTTGGCACTCAAATCGTAGATCCAGGTGTCATTTCTATCCGCATTATCGTAACCGCCAAATAACATGACCCGGTCTCCACCGATATAAGCCATGGCATGACCGGATCTCGCAGATGGGGAAGTTGAAGGACTTTTTTTTGTCCAGGTGTTGGCGCTCAAATCATAGACCCAGGTTTCTTGGGATCGACTGTAATTACCATCTTGACCCCCGAATAAGAGGACCTGGTCCCCACCGATATAAGCCATATCATGTTCGTATCGAGCCGAAGGCGCGGTCGAGGGACTTTTCTGTGTCCAGGTATTGGCGCTCAAATCATAGACCCAAGTCTCACCATCATAGGTGTCGCTATCCCATCCGCCAAACAGAAGCACCTGGTCGCCGCCGATATAAGCCATGGCATGACCGGATCTCGCAGATGGGGAAGTTGAAGGACCTTTCCATATCCAACTATTGGCGCTAAAATCATAGACCCACGTATCACTTTGGCGGTATCCATTAGAGAGTCCACCAAAAAACAGGGCCTGGTCCCCACCGATATAGGCCATGGCATGATTTTTCCTAACTGAAGGTGTCCATGTGGTACTTTTTTGTGTCCAGGTATTGTCGCTCAAATCATAGACCCAGGTCTCACCATTATAGGAGCCATCATTTCCACCAAATAAGAGGACCTGGTCTCCACCGATGTAAGCCATGTCATGTTCTGCACGTGCCGATGGTTTGGATGAGGGGGATTTCTGGGTCCAGTCATTACCGGCATGTAAACTGCTGGTATGAATTAAAAACATAGATACTATGATTAATAGTCTCACCATAGTTACTATCTCCATATGTTTTTTGGTATTTTTAACGGAAAAAGCTTAACGAATTAGCTAACTTGCCCCACGTTGCGGGGTACAGACTTTGATTAACACCTCAAAAACTTGATATGGACTCCAAAACTTGAAAAACCGTACGACCCCTGCGTACAAGTTGAGCTAATTGTTATTATTTAACATTTTCAATTTACTACCTTTGATATTTTTTCGAGAATGTGTTTATCTTCTCCGAACCTGCAAATTGCATCGCAATCTTTTCTTAAATCTCGAAACAGTATATAGTGGATCTCAATATCACTATTTTTAATTGACGGTCTTTGTAGCTGCAATATTACTTCTTTTTCCCGCTTATCAGGAATAATAAGATACAAAGACGGTTGGTTGTTTGGGAAAGAATAATAAAGATCGGTTAATCTTAATATCCCAGAATATATGGATGTACTTTTTTCTACTTCAAAAGCACAGGCGATTTTATTTGAATTTTTTTCAAACCAAATTGCGTCAATAAGAGTTATTGTTTTATAAGTGTCTTTATCTACATCTATTTCTGGAAACTTATCCATGCAGATAAAAGATAGGCTGTTACCATTGTGACATTTTGATCTGTCATTTGCCGCGGCAATAACATCATAACCAATTGAGTTTCCGATAGTAAGAATGTGATGCTGCATTTCAGTGTGGAGATCATCTTCCTCCATTTCGCTCACAACTTCCTTGTGTCGTTTTTTTATTTTCTTTTCGATATTTATTCGTTCTTCATCAGAAAGGTGTTCGTCACTTATCAATAATTTCTTTTCGCCAATGTCAAACAGAAGTCCCGTAAATGCGCCTAAGTCGTTTGATAACTCAGATTTTAGTTCCTCATTTTTTTCTATTATAACTTCCCTCATTCTGAGATATTCAGACCATGATCCGAGTTTCACTTTATCTTTGAAAAGAGAATTAAATCCATTAACAATAGCTGTATTAAATGGAGGGATAATAGTGGGGTGTAAAAAATAAAGAATACTTGCGACTGCTGGCCCTAACCCCTTTATTTTTCGTTGATCTAATAAAATTATTTCTTTAATGATTTGCTTCTCTTTTGTTGCATTGATGCACTTTTCAAGGAATTGACCAAATGCGATTTTGTTTTCTTCATTTTCATAGATGTCAGGTATTCGTAATTTTGGTTTCCAGTAAAATGGATGCGCTGCTCCTTTAAATACTTGCTTTTGTTCCGTAATGCAATTTAAAACAAATTCCAAAGATGATCCTTTGAAGTCATTCCCAAAGCTTCCATCTTTTATATCCCGTATTACATCAAAAACACCCCTTCGTATAGTTCTGAATGCTTTTAGGCGCTCATCATTATTCACGAACCAGCTATTATAAACTGTCTCCTTGTCGCTTTTATAATCGTTAATTATCGATTTTAAGTTTTGACTCATATTTCACTCTTTCTATTTTCTTTTGTTGCCTAACGACAAAGCACACCGGCGCTACCACTTTCCACTTTTTGAGTTTAGTTTTCACCCGCCCTGCGAAGACCTGCCGAAGCGGAGCGCAAGCAGGCGTGGCAGGGTGCCGCCGGTTTTTGGCGTCCGTGTGCAGCGCACTGCTGGCAGGCTGTTATCTTGGCTACTGATGTTTGTCATTTCAATATACCCATAATTAATTGATCAATATTATTAAATGTGATAGATAATGATTCAAATTCTGTATCGTGTAGCGGATGGCCTGGATATTGTTCCC
>JALUUH010000032.1 GCA_027021445.1 Gammaproteobacteria bacterium | reverse complement strand
GTCAGGTGTGAGATCTATGCTCAATTCATCAGCAACCTCTCCGTCAGTAATCGTGATAAAAATAGTCATTTCATCTGAGCATGCATCGTATGGGTCACAGGCACGAAACTTAAAAAAATCAAAACCACTGGCGTCAGCCAGAGGTGTATAAGTATAACCACCTGGAATGTCATTATTGGAACCAGGCACCGGCAAACCCGCAATACCCTTTAGCGCTTGCTCGGTAATCTCATAGGATAATCTATCACCATCAGGATCATAAGCGTTCATAATGCCGTGCAAAACCCCGCCCGCGATTACCGCAGCAGGAAGATTAAAGGCAACAGGCGCAGCATTTTCAATATCACTTGCTGATACTTGATTATTCTCAACCGGAGTTACCACGGGCACGACGGGAGGTAATGCCGCCATTTCAATCGCGCCTAAATCACATCCGCTGGCAGGGCGTAAATAACTGCGCTGATCCGTGCTTAAACAAGATGCCGCAGCATCTAATGCGGGACTGTCCTCGGCTAATGCATGGGTAAAACCCGGCCCGCCATTATCCGTCAGCGGTAACAACAAGGGATCCAGGTTTGCCAGATTAAAACCACAGCTTCCGTCGCTATCAAGATTGCTGCCCACAGCATTCAAGCCCGCCGCAGTAACTGCACAATTGCCGCCAATATTTGCGCTAATGATAGAATCGATAATAGTCACTACGGGCATTTGGTTGCGATCATTAATGCCGCCACCTCCGCCGTTCGGTGCAGAATTATCAGTCAGCGTAGAATTCACTATTTTAACAATAGCTGAGTTCTCTACATTCAATCCCCCTCCCATCTCATAGGCAGTATTGCCACTGATGGTGCTATTGATGATCTCTAACTCGCCCATAAAAACATGAATGCCACCCCCCGATGACATTGCTCTATTATTGCTAATCGTCGTATTAAGCACCAAGGCTTTTGGTGGGAACGGATAAGTGCTGTTTGAATAAAAAATACCACCACCGGCTAATACTCCCCACGTACTCGAACTGATGCTGCCGTTAAGCACGCTATCGCGTATTGTCATGGGGATGTTTTCCGCATAGATGTGGCCGCCGAAACCGCCTGTACCGCCACCCGAGCCGTTGTTCGTGATATTGCAACGGTTAACCGTTAGTGAGCCTCTGATCGGAAAACCGCGGTATGCCGCATGAATTCCGCTGCCACCGTTAAAGGCTTTGTTTCTATCGATATTGCAATCATTTAAGCTAAGCCTACCCGCGCTTTTAATGCCGCCGCCAAAACCACCACCGTTAGAATTGCCACCGTTAGAATTACCGCGCAACGACAGACCGTCCGCCACACCATTGCGAATCGTTACGCCATTAATCTCTGCGTGGACACCTTGTAACAACTGAAAGACTCTATCCGCAGCCTGGCCGTCAATAAAAACTTGATCTGCGCCGTCGCCATTAATGGTCAGCGTATCGGTAATATCCAGATCACCGCTGGCTGCCGCATCTTCGTGTGTGCCAGTGAGTGATAAGTCATAAACTCCTGGTGGTAAGGTTATATTGTCCGCACCTTCTAAAGCGTTAGCTTGTTGTACCGCTGCCCGTAATGCACAGTTATCATTTACGGTTATGCACAGGCCGTCAGCGAGATTGATATCGACAAGGTCGCTTGTGGTATTGACTGTAAACGTTGCCGCACTCAGCGGTAACTGCCAGAAGAGCAAACAAGAAAAGATAAAGACACGTATTTTAAACAGAGGGGAAATTAAGCTTTTCATAAATCATTACTGCCTTAGCGGAAGCTACTACTGAATAAAGTACTACATTATATAATGACTCTCTGTGCGTAGTCCAACACTGTTGGTCAAGTATAGGTAAAAATATGCGCAGTTAATTTTACTTAAGCGGGTATAAAAAAATCAGCCAGGTTAAAACTTTGTCTATAAAAATAGTATATACAACAACTGTTTGTCTCCGCTTTATTGTTTTAGGTTTGATTTGTTTTGGGCCAGTTCCGCTACACGCTGAATTGTCCAACTATGGAGTTCGGTTATAGGGAGTCACTTAGCTATTTACCTCAGTTTAGTTTAAGACATGGCGCAAACATGTCGATATTCTCATGGTATTAAGGTTTAAATATTATCGGGAAGGAAAACAACAGGGATGGCACTGGAGCGCAAATTACGCGGCATCGGACTGACTTTACAATTATTAATCGGTAGTGCATGCCTATATGTCGCAATTCTGTACCCAAGCCAACTTGGTGGTGTTCCCATCGCGACAATTTTAGGGGTTTTTGGCGCGATAAACATATATGTGAGCATTACACGATTTTTCTCTCTGCGCGTGTTAAAAAAAAACAAGTATGCACAAGAAATACAAAATTCGAAAAGAGCAGAATTCTGCCCTATCAACGGGTTAGTGCAGGATGGGTACTTACAAGAACAGCATAACCCGGTAAAAACAGCGCAACCAGGTGAACGCATACGCCTCAAACTGTTTTTCCGCATATCCGTCGCGCTGACTTTTATGTTTCTCTTGCTTACTTACGGCGCTTTTCGCGCAGCCAGCGTAGATTTCGAGAACAAACAATACAATCTTATGAGCAATGTGATACCAAACATGGTTCATCATTACGAAAGTGAAAATGTTAGCTTGCTTTCGAATTCAGAAAAACTGGCATGGTTAAATAAATATTTACATAGTTCATTCGATATGTTGATCTTAAACGTCAATGGACAATTGCTCACACATCACACGTCCGCTTTTTCTGATATTACGGATGATTTTATTGCTGACATCAAAACCTCTTCTCTAGAGGAATCTGGAGAGATACTCAAAAATGGTAAAAGCTATGCTTGGCGAATTTCGACCATCTCCAATTCCTCGGATCGTTTAGTTTTTTTGTATAAAACTTCTGTAAACGACGCACAAAATTTTTTATCAACCCTGGGTGCTCCAATCGCTATTACCTTGATAATCATACTTTGGGTTTCTATCTGGCTTACGCAGTTCCTGGCCACACTATTTGAAAAATTAAACGATCAAAAACAAAAGCTGAAATATCGAGCATTACATGACTCATTAACCGACCTTCCCAATCGTGCATTGATGGCTGATCGACTTGAGCAGGCGATATTAATCGCAGAACGTGCACGCACGCATGTTGGTTTATTATTTATCGATCTGAATCTGTTTAAAAAAGTTAATGATTCGTATGGTCATCAATGTGGTGATAAATTATTAGTTTCTTTGGCACAACGTCTAAAGGCAGAAATTCGTCGTTCTGACACGGTGGCTAGACTTGGTGGCGATGAGTTTTCAATCATTTTGCAAAATGTCAGCTTAGAGAGCGCACAGAGCTTTGCACAAAAAGTATTATCGGCAATCGAGCGCGTAGTAGAAGTTGACTCAAATAAACTATATGTGTCTGCGAGCATTGGTATTGCACTTTTTCCAGCGCATGCCTGTGACAGCCAGCAACTTATACAAAAAGCAGATATCGCGATGTATACCGCCAAAAAAAGCGGTAACACGATTGCTACTTATAATACTGAGTTCGATAAAAAAAATCGCGAAAAACTGAAATTAACGACCGACCTAAGGGAGTCGTTAAAACAGCGAAATTTGGATGTTTGGTATCAGCCCATTATCAATATAAAAACGAGAAAAATTCATTCAATTGAAGCACTCATTCGATGGCAGCACCAGACTTTGGGACTGGTTGATTCTCGTATCTTATGTCAGATAGCTGAGCATTCTGACTTGATGAAATCATTAACTAGCTTCACCCTCAATCAAGCACTTAAGGATTTTGCAGGGTTTCTCTCAAGTGGCTTAGTCGAGCATATGCAAATAAATGTTTCTATCGCTACTCTACAAGATCCAGGATTCAATACATATTTATTAGACTTACTTAAAAAAAATAATGTTAAACCACAATGTATTACGCTTGAAATTGCAGAAAAGATCATAGGTATCAACAGCGAGCAATCGGCCAATACACTTAAAAAACTCTCGCAGCAAAATGTCAATATTATTGTTGATGACTTTGGTTCCAGTTATACTTCGCTATCTAATCTGCAAAATTTGAAAGTCGGCGGCTTGAAAATTTATGATGGTATCATTCGAAAAACGCTCTCAGAAGAAAAAAATATCGATATCGTAAAAGCCGCGATCCAATTAGGGCATGCACTTGACCTAAAAATATGTGCGGAAGGTGTAGATCAGAAAAAGGTTCTACATATGTTGCTCGAGCATAATTGTGATTATGCGCAAGGATATTTATTTTCCGAAGCACTACCCAAAATGGAATTATACGACTGGATAAAAAACTACGATCACCGTCGCTTTATGGAATCTCAAGACAGCTAAAACGAATGTTTTTCCCTTGGCTGCTAAACACTACCGCGTAGCGCACAAAAGTTTCTATCTACTGTTGGTAAAGTTTGATTGAGTAGCGAACGCGTTTCTGCGTACCTTCATCAAACACAGCCCCAAACCAAATAACATCCAGGCGTGTGGTTCAGGTATGTCAGTACTGGACAGTATATCGCGGACTGCCCACACATATCCGAAAGCAGGCTGATCGGGACTTGGATATAAAGAGAGGTCTGAGTAACCTCTTTGCTCACCGAATTCAAATCTAAACTGATAACCAACATCAATAGTACCACAGCCAAAGCATGAAAATTCTCCGGTGTAAGTTGATGTCCAAAACCAGCTGCCATCTACCAAATCAAAACTAAATATACCTGGGTTGGTTAATGCTCCTGCTGAATTGCCAAGAGTGTCATAATAAAGGGAACCAAATTCACTGTTTGTACAGTTAAGCCCAAGACACAAGCTACCATCTCCATTATCGAGTAATATTGCTTGAGCAGATACCGTCCAAAGCAAAACCAACATGGCAATTCCATGCAGTCAATAAGTGGGGCAAAGTCAATAAGTGGGGTCAGACTCGATATGTTTCTAAATAGTCAATAAGTGGGGTCAAGTCAATAAGTGGGGTCAGACTCGATATGTTTCTAAATTATATCGAATTATATCGAGTCTGACCCCTGTTTTCCTTATCGAGTCTGACCCCTGTTTTCCTGTTTTCTCTATTAATGCTATACGTAGGTTTTCACCATAACCCAATAATTTGCAGTTAAACAGGCTTTTTTTGTAGGTGTATTTGATAAGGTGTTTCATTGAGCGATTTTTCTGTGAATGTTTCTATTTCTGGTGCTTTCAAACGAAAATTCGGTGAATGGGAGTCTCGAAGGCATTTTGTCCATTTAGTTTAACCTCCCCCCTTTTGGTCTCGTTTCTTTCCCATTCATCCGCTAAAACAGCTGTTCGTCGCAAACTTCAGTGTAGAGCTATTAGATGTCCGATGATTGTTATACCTACAACATTAAATCAAAGGATTATCTATGAAAATCAAATTTTTATTTATGCTTTACCTCTTACTCGGTTTTATCAGTGCTGCTAATGCAATGGATGAGCGTCTCTTTAAAGAAGCAGATGCTATCTATATGTCGGCGGTGGATGGTGATGAAGATCAAGTAGAAAGAGCCATCGAGTATTTTGACGGGCTTAACGAATCCGCACCCTATGATTTATTGGTCAAAACCTACAGAGGTTCGATTGAGACATTAATGGCGGCACATGTTTTCATGCCTTGGAACAAAATGAAACATGCAGAACTCGGCGCTGAAATGATGGATGATGCGCTCGATGAGCTTGCAGCGGAACACGATAGCACAACGCTAGGCGGAACAGCGCTCAGTGTGCGTATGCGCTTGATCGCCGCTCATACCTTTTTCCGTTTTCCGCGTTTTTTGAACCGCTATCAAGATTCAAAAGAACTCGTGGCCGATATTCTGGCCTCTGCTCAATTTAAAAAATCAAGTACTAACAGCAAAAATAGTCTCTATGGACTGGCTGCTTTGATGGCTGAAGCGGATGGCGATAAGCAAAAACAGGCTGAATTTTTGGGAAAAATTCAATAACCACGGGTATAGCCAAAAAATATAAAAATAGGAGACCCTTGGAAATGAATATTATCGAAACAAAAAATCTCTCAAAGCAGTATCAACAAGGGGCTTTGAGTGTGAATGCTCTGACCAAAATTAATATCAAAATTCCGGATCGAGCATTCACTGCTTTACTCGGTCCATCGGGTAGCGGAAAAAGTACCTTGTTAAATATTTGTGGCTTAATTGATAAGCCTAGCGCCGGAAAATTTCTTTTTTGCGGTAGGGATATTGGCAATGTGTCGGATCAAGAATTGACAACTATACGTCGTAACAAGCTGGGTTTTATTTTCCAGGGTTTTAATCTTATTCCGGTGATGAGTATTTACGATAACATAGAATACCCGCTCATACTGCTTGATATCGATAAAAAATCCAGAACGAAGCGAGTCAATGCCATGCTTGAAAAAGTGGGGCTCTCGAAGTTTAAAAAACATCTGCCAGATCAAATTTCTGGTGGACAAAAACAACGTGTGGCTATTGCCCGAGCTTTGATTACTCAGCCAAACTTGGTAATTGCCGATGAACCGACTGCTAACCTAGATACTCGCACCGCAACAGATATTATTGAACTCATGCATAAAATGCATCAAGCGTTTAATACCTCATTTATCATTGCGACCCATGATGAGCGCATGTCTTCTCGTTGTGAATCGTCTTATCAACTTCAAGATGGAGTTCTATTATGAAATGGTTAAAACTCGCGATTAAAAATGTACTCAGAAATCGTCGTCGTGCCATCGTGACGATGCTCATTACCGCAGTCGGCGTTTCTGCGATTTTAGTCGGGGGTGGGTTTGCTAACTTTACCTATGTGTCGCTGAAAGAAATGGCTGCACGTTCGTCGGGACATTTAATTGTTGCGCATAAAAATTATTTTGAGCGAGAAGAGAGCATTCCAATGGAATATGGTCTTGATGACTATAAGGCGCTCGCGAAGACGTTTAAGTCAGATAAAGAGGTGCGTTATGCGATTCCTCGAATTGAATTTACGGGGCTTATTAGTAACGGCGAAAAGTCGACCATATTCATGGGCACAGGGGTGGATGCAAAATATGAATTTAGAGTAAAGGGCCCCTTCCTGATCGTCGAAGAGGGGAGCGTATTAAGCAAGCGTGAAACAGAGGATGATCCCAAAATTATGCTGGGTAACAAATTGGCTAAGTCACTCAAGGCAAAAGTCAATGATTCCTTAACGCTGATTACTACCACGGTAGATGGCGGGCTAAATGCAATCGATGTAACCGTACAAGGGATTTTCAGCACCGGTGTGCCGGAAGTCGATAAACGTAGCATCATGGTGACCTTGCAAACCGCACAATCCCTGATGGCGACGCAAAAAGTAAGCAGCGTGGCGCTGCATCTTCGCGATACTGAAAGCACGTTCGATAAATATGCTGAGTTGTCATCGCAATATCCAGATTTAGCATGGCAAACCTGGTTGGATAAAGCGTTTTTTTATGTAGGAGTTAAAAATCTTTACAACCGCATATTTGGGTTGCTGGGTTTTATTATTATAATGATGGTCTTTTTTTCCATTTATAACACGGTCAGTATGAGTGTTGTCGAGCGTACCCGAGAGATAGGAACGCTGCGAGCGATCGGTACCTATTCCCGCGAAGTGACCCGAAATTTTATTCTAGAAGGTGCGGTAATCGGCATAATAGGGGCTATAGTCGGTATTCTTATTGCGTTTTTGATTTCATTCGGTTTATCACTCGCAGATATTCAAATGCCACCGCCACCGGGTAGAACAAACAGTTATCCGCTGGTTATCAGCATACCTAATAATCTTTACTTGGTGACTGCATTTGTTAGCGCAATGTTGTGCATAGTCGCTGCCTGGTTATCCAGTCATAAGGCTGCGAAAAAATCCATTGTAGGAGCACTATCTCATGTATAAGTTTATTTTTGTTCTTTTGTTATTACCTGTTATTGCACAGGCGAATAGTGCTGATGAACTCGTTTTGCAGGCAGATAAATATCGCCAAAGTGCGGATAATCTCAAGGTGAGCACGGTTATTAAATTATATAAAAATGATAGCTTGGATAGAGAGCGTGCGTATGATGTATATATCCGACCCGAGCGGAAATCATTGGTAATATCAAAATCGCCCTCTGAAAAAGGGCAGAAAATATTGATGTTGGCAGATAATTTTTGGTTATTGTTGCCAAAAACCAAACGTCCTATTCGCATAACGCCGATGCAAAAACTTATTGGTGAAGCATCAACGGGTGACGTAGCGACGATGCGCTGGAATGAAGATTATTATGCTGAATATATTGCGCCTTATAAAACAAGTGGCAGTGGCAACAACGAGCTTAGACTAACTGCTAAACGCAAAGGTGTGACGTATAAAAAAATCGATCTTTCACTCGCCCCTGAGAGCCATATTCCCATCCGGGCCAAATTGTATTTGGCATCTGGAAAGCTCGCAAAAATAGCGGAGTTTGAACTTTCCGAACGTAATGGGCTGTTACAGGTAAGTAAAATGATTTTGCGCGATAGAATCAATAAAAATCAATATACCGTTATCGAGTATCTTACCACTGAAGACTACTCATTAACCGATAAATATTATAATCCGTCTTATCTTGCTCGTAACCCCTCGGTTAATCCTTGAGATAAATCAATGCTAATAGGGTGATAAAAATTCATGATGTTTATTAATAAAAATATAATATGGGTGCCAATAGGGCATTACATAAGTATTATTTTGCTATTGTTAATAGGCAAAACAACATTTGCTGAACCATCCATCAGTGTGTTGATTAATCCTCAATATAATGCTTACTCATCGGATACACTCTTTGCTGTGCCCGATGAGTATATTGAGAAGCCTGAAATCACCAGCCAGCAGACGATTGAAATGACCGGAAATCATGCCATTCCATGGTCGACGATTAATTATTTATTTAGCGCTTATCTTGCGCTGAATGATCGCGATTCCGCGCAAACCAATATAAGCACCAATGAGCTATACCTTGCGCAGAGTTTTTATAATTGGGAAGTCATTATGGGTCGGCGGATTAATAGTGGGGGTTTTGGGTATGGCTTTCGTCCCTTGGATGTTATTCAGCAATATGATCAACAATCTACTTTGCGGCAATCACTCATCGGCAAAAACATGTTAGGTTTAGAATATTTTTCTGGATTGTCATCCTGGTCTTTGTTATGGATTAATCCGCGACAAGAAAGTGTAGCAACGGATAATAATACGCAATTAGAGTCATTGCTCGTTAAATATTCCACTAGCCTGGAAAACAGCGATTTGCAAACACTTATTCGTTACAATAAAAAAAATAAATTGCAAGCAGGACTTGGCGGTATTCAGATAGTCTCTGATGCATTTTCTGTACATAGTTCTTTATTGCTTAGTCAGCAATACCAAAAACAATTGCATTTCTTAGCGGGTCAAACCTCGCAGTTGCTTGCCAGTGAATACCCATATGAGACTATTACTCAAAAAGGTGGTATCCAGGCACTCATTGGCTTTAGTTGGAGTACGTCGTCAAAACATAGCATCATCGCGGAGTATTGGTATAATGACATGGCGTATTCAAAACAACAGTGGGATAATCTCTTTCAACTTGCCGAGCGACAACAGCAGTTACTCGAGCAGCCGGGACTACCGACCGAAGATATTCTGGGCAACATTGCGTGGACAGCCAGCGCAACGCAATCAGCAATGCTTTCCATGCATAATCTAATGTTACAATGGAGCTATGATGCGGATTATTGGAAACCTTCAATTAATATCCTTATGTCTCCTGTCGATAGCAGTAGTATGTTAACACTCGCTGTTTCGCGAACCTATAATTTGCTCAAGATTGAAACTGGGGTGAGATCATTTAATGGAAGCAAAGATTCCGTGTATGGCGGGCTTATTATTGATCGTATGCTATACATGACCGTGTCGAGTGAATATTAATGGCAAATTCAGAATATCAGGGGTTTTTTCTATTTGGTTTTGAAAAACGGCAGTGGTTGAAACTTCTGATAATCAATACCTTCATTGCTGTGTTTTTGGCATTGGTGACGCAAACTGATTTTTGGATAAATTTTATCTATTCCCAATCGATTGGAATTTCAGTCGCGAGCTTTGTATGTATTAGTTTAACACTGAAAAAAAAGCGTAATCCACATATCCTTCAATTGGGCATCGCGATCGTTCTTGGTGTTTTGGTTGGGATTAGTTTGGCCACATTTTTGACCGGGAGTGAAGAAATGATAATGGTCGAGAAAAATCGCGACATTATGATTTCCAGTTTTTTGTATTCCATTATCATTGGTTGTATTGTCGTTTATTATTTTTCGTTGATTGCCAAGCATCAAGAAATCAGCAATCAATTGAATATTGAAAAACTGAAACAAATAGAATATGAACGTGCATTAATTGATAATAATCTTAAGCTTTTGCAGGCGCAAATTGAACCTCATTTTTTGTTTAATACTTTATCTAATATATTGAGTCTCATCGATAGTCGACCCCATGATGCTAAAGTTATGCTCGAGAGTTTTACCGATTATTTAAGAGCAAGCCTGTCGCGCACTCGGGAAAGTGATACTACCTTAGGTGATGAAATCGATATTGTGAATGCCTATTTGAGTATTCAAAAAATTCGCATGGGAAAAAGGCTGAATTATGATATTGCTTGCGCGGATGATCTGAAAGAAATACGTTTTCCACCGTTATTGATTCAGCCATTGGTGGAGAACTCTATACGTCACGGTCTGGAATCAGAAATTGACGGAGGCTCTATAATGCTTAATATAGATAAAAAAGCAGGAATATTGTCCGTCACCGTTGTTGATACTGGGAAGGGCACAAATAATATGGACACTGATGGCATTGGACTAAAAAATATTAAGCAGCGTCTAACATCTCTATTCGCTGAAGACGCGGATCTGTTTATCGAAAAAAATGAACCAAAAGGCTTAAAAGTAACACTCCATATTCCCTTGGGTGAGCTATGAAAATGACAGCACTCATTGCTGATGATGAAGAATTATTAAGAGTTTATCTGATCGATTTGCTGAAAGAAACCTGGCCACAGCTCAACATTGTGAGTGATGTTGAAAATGGTATTGAAGCCCTTAAGGGAATTATTGAACATCAACCAAGTATCGCATTTCTTGATATTAATATGCCAGGGCTAACCGGTATTGAGGTTGCGAGTCAGTGCAAAGATGATTGCCATATCGTGTTTATCACCGCCTATGACCAATATGCGATTGCAGCATTCGAAAATAATGCGCTTGATTATTTGCTTAAACCTGTCAGCAAAATACGTTTACTGGAAACTAAAAAAAGAATTGAACAACGCTTGGGAAAATCTCCTCAAGATATCAGTCATTTATTAGAAAAACTGCAAACTAAAAACACATACTTAAAATGGCTTAAAGTCGCTTTTCAGGAAGAGGTTAAATTAATCCAAGTTGCGGACATCGATTATTTTCATTCAAATGAAAAATATACTTCTGCGTATGTAAAGGGGAAGGAATACATATTACGCAGTAGTTTGAAAAAACTCGAAACTCAACTGGATCCTGATGATTTCTGGCGAGTACATCGTAGTTCGATTGTTCGTGTTAACGCGGTAGAATCTATTACCAAGACGTTGTCCGGTCGGTTATTGATAAATATAGGCACGCATAAAATAGAGGTTAGTCGAGCTTATCAAGGGTTGTTTAAGCAAGATTAGAGAGCTAGGGGTTTGTCCGAGAACAGACTGACCTACTGCGAACAAACTTGATTGCATACATTTCTCGATCAAACTCGTTAAATAGCAATGGCTATTCGCCTCATTTGATCGAAAAATCTACGCTAATCAGGCATGCTCATTCTTTAGATCAGTGAAAGGGTTCACGTGGTAGAATAGTTGATCTTCGTCAATAAAGCGTCAATTCGAGAATTAGAAAAATAGTATGAGCATAAATTGGTACCCAGGGCATATGCATAAGGCCCGCAAAAAAATGCAAGAGGTGATGCCTCTGATTGATGTCGTGATTGAAGTCTTGGATGCGCGTATTCCGTATAGCAGCGGAAATCCACACATAGCCGAGTTACGTGAACATCGGCCGCATATTAAAATACTCAATAAGATGGACTTGGCAGATCCGATTGTTGCCGCGAGATGGATGAAATATTTTGAGCAAGAGCAGGGCGTGAAAGCGATTACTTTTAGTAAAAATAAAGTGGGAGAAATAAAAAATATATTTAAGCTATGCAAAAGTTTAGCGCCGAACCGAAACAAGGAATATAAACCCGTTAGAACCATGATTATGGGTATCCCGAATGTTGGAAAATCAACATTAATAAATATCATGGCGGGAAAGACCATTGCCAAGGTGGGCAATGAACCCGCAGTGACAAAAACACAGCAAAAAATAAGATTAGATAATGGAATCTTGTTATCTGATACGCCAGGAATATTATGGCCGCGAATGCATGATCATGATTGCGGCTATCGTTTGGCCGTGACTGGGGCGGTAAAAAATACAGCTATTGAATTTGAGGATATTGCCATGTTTGCGGCGAATTATTTATTACATGCTTACCCAGAAGAATTGAACCGCCGATATAAGCTAAAAGAATTACCGCAAACGGCGGATGAACTCGTTGTGGAAATTGGAAAAAAGAGAGGTGGTTTGCGTGCCGGAGGTCGAATAGATTTGCATAAAGCGTCAGAAGTTTTATTACATGATATTCGGGACGGTAACTTAGGCCGCATTAGTTTTGAAACTCCAGAATTGATTAAAGCAATAATGGCTGAAATGGGCTAAATATCTCTCTTCAAAATAGCCTTGATAAAGTACTGGATTATTTCCAAAACTCCCACCACTTTTTACCAGACTTCCAGTCTGAGTAACGTTGATCTATTTTTTTGGTGATAAAATCATAGGATTTCCAAGAGTCAACAACGTGATAAACCGTGCTTACCTGGGCGGTGCCTATAGTTTTTGCATAGTCATTAATATATTTGTCAGAATTATAGTAGTTTTTTACAAACTGTTGGCCTTCTTCATTGAAATAATTCTCTTGAATTTCCGCATTACAGGCTTTGAGTAATAACTCCCTGCCGGTTATTTTTTTATGACGCACTTGTTCTATCAAGTCACCATGAGTGTTTAAAAACTGTTCGCTTACTAAGTCATTAATGATAGCCCAAGCTAAAAAAACTCCAATATGTGTACAGCCGTTTTCACGTGGTACATCTGGTGGGTATTCACTTGAATTAGCATGCCATGTTAAATTGTCGATGGTCATAGAGTTTCTCTGCTTACATATAGCCAAAGCGTTCGCTACCGCTATAGCTTACCTAACAACCCGATCGATTCATAGTGCTAAATCACGAATATGATTTGAAATCTGCGAGGCCGCTTCTTCGTTTTGTTGGCAGTGCCTTTGTGATGAGACTGGGTGTCAATTTGTAAATGTCACAGTTTATATAAATCCTCCTATTTTTAAGGAAGTGGTGTAGTAAAGCGATGCGATCTCAACTTGATCCGATAAAAAATTTGTAAAAACTGTGCGTAACCATAAAGACCTCATGATTTACTGGACTTAGATAACCAATAGATGAATGTAACCGCTCATGATTATTGTGTTCCACGATCTGAATGATGAATCAGTTTATTTTTTGACAAGCTCTTGGTGACAATTATTTTGCTTGTTCCGCCTAGTGTTATGGTACGGAGATTTGAGTTTCCGAAAAAATCAGGTGTTTCTTGATAGGCGATTTTGGCGCCTACACTTTCGAGTGCGGTATTTATTTCGGCGACCGTAGCAGCCGGGTTAATGACCGCATCCAGACGGGTGCTGAGCAGGCCACCGACCTTGATTTGGCTCGGATTAACAGGTGTTGGAGATAGTAACAGGGTTTTAGCGACAGCATTGTCTTCGTCAACACCGAGCAGCAGAACCCCATTGGGTGTAGGAGGCGGACTCGTCTCATCCCCACCGCCGCAGGCAGATACCAAGGTAAGGCTTAAAATCATCGCCAATATTTTTTTTAAATGCATGTTACAGCCTTTCTATTGCGGTATTTTTCAATGCTAACTATTTTGCTGTTTTATGCGAGCGGCGTCTATCCCGTGAATACGGGATAATAAGGCAGGTAACCGGGTAAGCTGGTATTTATGGGTATAGGCAGTAGCCCTCCTCATTTTCCGGATTAATCGTCTTTCACAAACTCTAGGTGATTTTTAAAACCGATGTGCGGTGATGGTCATTATTTTTGCTGTAATTTTCATCGCGTGCTTGATGGGTGTGGGTAATTCGGCGCCGCCTGCGTCGAGTGCCTTGGTGGCATGTTGAATTTCATCATCACGCATTTTTTCTACAATTACACGACTTTTAATATCTTGTTCGGGTAGTTTTTCGAGATGTTCGTTAAGATGTTTTTCAACTTGTTTTTCTGTTTCAACCACAAAGCCTAAGCTCCATTTATCTCCGGCCACTCCGGCCAGCGCACCAATGATGAGTGAGCCGGAATACCATACGGGGTTTAATATGCTTTTATGGCTATCGAGTTCTTGTAGTCGTTGTGCACACCATTCGAGATGATCATTCTCTTCTTGAGCAGAGCGCTCCATTTGTTTTTTAACGTCTTTATTTCTGGCAGTTAGTGCTTGTCCTTGGTATAGCGCTTGAGCGGAGACTTCGCCCGCATGGTTAATCCGCATTAAGCTAGCCGCGCGTTTTTTTTCACGTGTGCTGAGTGTGTTTTCACCAATCTTTGCGGCGGGATTTTTTCGTTCAGTACCTTCAGGTTTACCAATGAGTGTGCGTAGTCCTTGGTCGAAATTGCTGAGTAGGTGGTCTAATGGACTGAGTTGACGATTTAGCATGTGATACGTTCTCTGAATTTAATCTAGATTAAGGGATATTTGTCGTTCCAATAACACTACCGGATGCATGACCTCGATGTCTAGTCCCTTTGATCGCAAGCCCTGTTGGATATGTAGTACACATCCAAGGTTGTCAGATACCAGTATATCGGGTTTCACGGCAATGATTTCTGCTAATAGTTTTTCGCGAATAGATTGCGCGTGCTCAGGATGGCTGATCATGTGGCTGCCTGCGGCCCCGCAGCATATGGTTTTGCTTTGAGCTAAGTGGATATCAAGCATTGGTATGTTGCTTAAAAGTGTTTCGGCTTGATCAGTGATTTTTAATATATTCCGACTTAGGCAAGGGCGATGAATCATCACTTTTTTATCTAAGGCGCTAAATTTTATATTTTTAAGCGCGGACTCACGGCTTAAAAAACCAAGAATGTCGGCGAGATTATTGTCAAATACTTCGACTTTTGAGATGCTTGGGTGTTCTTTTTGATAGGCGGACAAGCTCGCGCCGCAGCCCGTTGCAGAATAAATAATCTTGTTGCTAGGGTGTTGAGTGAATGCATCGATATTGCGTTGAGCGCATTTTCCTGCCGTCTTTTGATCGCCATTATGAGCGTGAATGGCGCCGCAACAGGTTTGATTTTTTGGGATATTGACAGAGTAGCCGCAAGATTCAAGGATGTTTTTACTGGCTTGTAAGGTTTGTTGGTCAAATATCGGTGACAAGCAGCCGGTAAATAAACTGATATTTTGCTCATGGTCGTTTTTAGGTCTACTGCTAGCCGGATGCGGCTTGCTTAGTCTTGAAGCGCTAGGTATTAGCCTTTCCAGTCGTGCTAATCCAAGTGGCGTTAATTCAAGGAGTCTCAAAATACGCGTTTTTCTGACGAGTCGTTGTAATCCACTACGTTGATACAGCTTAATCAGCCAGGCGAGTTGCTGGATTTTGTGGTTTTGGGTAATGAGCCATAAACCCAAGGTTTGCTTATAGCCTTGCTTGGCAGGGGGCGTTTTTTGCGATTCTATATAATGGCGACCAAAGGCTAATATGTCGCTGTAAGGGACTTTAGAGGGGCAGATGGTTTCGCAGCTTCGACACATCAGGCAATTATCGAGATGTTTTTCAATGCTGGGGCTGGATTGGATGCGGCCAGATAATAGGGATTGAATGAGAGCAATGCGCCCGCGTGGGGATTCGTTTTCGTCTTGACTCAGTTCGTAGGTCGGACAGTGTGCTGAACACATTCCGCACATGACACAGCGTTGAGTATCTGCCAAAGTCTGTTGTTTGATAAGTTCAATGTCGATTTGTGGGTTAGTTATTTTCATAGTCACGTAGTAAAATATGGCGCTCTATCAATCAGAGAATTGGCGCAGATAATGGACGAGTCATATTATAAATACCATGTGTTTTTTTGTATTAATAAACGTGATGGTGGCAAGCAGTGTTGTGAAAATGCGGGTGCGACCAGTATACGTGATTACGCCAAGAAGAAATCAAAAGAACTTGGTATAGCGGGTAAAGGTGGCGTTAGAATCAACACGGCTGGTTGTCTGAACCGCTGTTCTGAGGGGCCGGTGCTCGTGGTATATCCTGCAGCCGTTTGGTATGCCTATGTGGATCACGAGGATATTGATGAGATATTCGAAAAGCATCTTGTACAGGGCAGCACGGTAGAGCGTCTCTTGCTGCCATAAAGGGCATGTTGGTTTTGCCAATGTGCAGGTATATTAGGTTTCGCCATTACGATACTCCCGGTGACACGCTCTGTTTTATAGTGGCGCAACGCTCACCTCTAACGGCCAGGAATGTTGCCCCTTGCTCACCCCGGTCGCTAAAGCAAAACGGTAGCGCAGACGATGTACCCAGGTTTCCGATTCGAGATATGCAACCGGAATATGGACTTGGCCGCCAGGCAGCAAGAGGTAATGCTGTGCGTCGATGTTTAACTCCACCCAGCGGTAATAGGATTTGGCGGTGCTCGCAATACTTAGGCTAAAGCCATTGGGATTGTTGCTCTGTACGGTAAGTACTGCGTCATAATCGAGTTGTTGCTTAGTGATAGCCTCGGATCCGACGACGAGCCGATCAGGATGACCTTCAACGCTTAATGTTATCTGCGTCGGTACGTTTGCACTAATCACCAGCGCAACGCTCTCTTCGGCAGCAAAACTGACAACACTCAGCTGTAAGCCAAATACCAGCATGACATTTGCCAATAACGGGCAATTTTTTTTCATAATGTACTCTCCTTGTATCTTGTATAATTAGGTATAAACAAAAGACAGTATCCAAACCATCTTAGGAACGTGCGCGAAATAACTTATTCCGGTATCTCACAGTGAATCTTACCGAGGTCAACCATCATCTGCTCGCTGTCGGGCAAGCTTAGTGTTGCCTCGCATTGACCTGCGGCCAAATCCACGCTGAGCTGATAGTTGCCGGGTTGCAAGTTTTCGAGGTAAAACTCACCATCGAAGCCGATGATTGTATCGATCACACGCTTGTCGTTGGCGATACGTAGCGGAGTTGATTCCAGCGGCGCAAATCCGTTACCGTTATCGAAATAAACATAACCGACAAATCCCTGCAAACGGATAAGATTAAATTCGACCACGCCGCCGCCTTTGGTGACTGGCGACGCAAATATCTTAGTATTGCTCAGCGCGTAGTTGATGGGTATGTCCTTGTCCTCTATCGACAGTAAGTTGTTTTGGTATGAGATCAAATTCGGTACTAGAATTTCACCTCGTTTATCCGTACGGCCAACGAGTTGATGTTGACGATACACGCGTACGCCTGGTAAACGTCCTACTTTGACCAATGCAAAACCATCACGTACCGTGCGCGAGGGCCGTAACACACCACCAACAACGGTGAAACTACCCGCAGCGCTCAGGGTTGAGCGAGCCAGTGTATCGCTGCGTTCATAGTCTGCGGTATATCGACCCACGGACGCCTGGTAACGTAGGCCAAGCCGTGTGTTATCACTAACTAACCGTTGTTGAGCACGGCGCCGCTGATACCACGTATTATAAGCCAAGCCGTTTTCTGTCGGGAGTTGTTGGCGTAAACTGACGGTATCGGTTTCTTCATTTGCTGCCACACGCCGGTCGGCGCTCATGCTATGTTGCTTACCCAGCGGCACGGTCAGGCGTAAATCTGCGCTGTAACGGGATCCAAGGCCATCGCTGTATAACAAACTCGCAGAGATAAAGCTACGAGCAAACGTACGCCGCGCAAAAGATAAGCGATAACTGGCAAGCGTTGGCGTCGCATAACCAAGAGTTTGACTATAAGTCAGCGCAACAGAACCTAGTTTGGCGTGATGATATCCGAGGCCGAACAGGCCTTGTAGCGCGGCCCGGTTTTGTTGCGGCGTCAAGCTAAGATGCGCATAACGCCGCGAGGTCGCGCGCAATGAGAAACGGGTACTGAACCCGGCGCTACGATAATAATGTGACACATGGGCGGCTACACCGCGCTCGTTGCGTGTTCGACTTGCTGCAAGCGCCATCTCCACTTCCCCGAGAGGGCCGGCAACAAAAGCAACCGTCGGTCCTGCGTTAATCATTGATGCTGCTACTTCGGCACGCATTCCCGCGGTCAAGGCGCGGGTAATACCCCACTGATGGAATCCCAGATAAACCGGCCGTAGCGCATATTGGTCGCTTAGCCCGATGTTGCGACGCGGGAATCCCAGGCTATGATTGTAATCATGCAGTCCCGGCGCCAATAGTTGCACAGAACGGTAAAAGTCAGTAATGATGCGTTGCTCGCGACCCAGCATATCCTTGATCACCATGGTTGTCTGACCTACCCCAGAATAAGTCGGTACGTTATTAAGTGTGAACTGCCCTGGCGGCAAACGTTCGCGCCGGACCAAGCGTTCATCGACATAAATTTCGATTTCTGATGGTGCCCATAACATACCCGTTAAGTCCAATCCCGGTCCACGGCGCACCTGAGGTTGCAGTGAAAATCGCCGTGAAAGGTTCAGCCCCGCGTATGCACCACCGCCACCTAGCAGTCCAGAAAACGCGCTAAAGTCTCCCGCGATCCAGCGATTCAACCGACCCGGGTCATCCCAGATTAAGCGGCTTGCATGACGTTGCCACCGCTGCGCACGAGCCGTACGGTAATAAGATCCACTCGAACTCAAAACAGCCGTGCCCGAGGATAGACCCAGCTCCAACGGCATAGAATAACTATTGTTACTTGATGTGGATCCAAATTCGTCATAGCGAATATTATAGTTGAGGTAAGCTGTAGTATCGCGCAACAACATTGGCGTCTCGGTTGGCCGTCGACCTAGATCCACCACATGGTGTGCGAGCAAATCAGGATGAGCTTCGATATGCAACATCGACTGAGCCATATCCAATCGGTATTGCACCTGCTGCAAATCATCTAAAGCAACGCCATCAGCGTTGCCCGTCATATCAGCCGGTAGTTGTCGCAGCCCCATGTCTAGTAACTGTTCACGACCAATCGATAAGCTGTTGTCTGGTGTAATATAAAAAAAGTAATCGCCACGATCCACCGTGTTGACATAGACTTTTAGGATTACTGTCTCACTATCGGCGTGTACTGCGGCTATAGCAAATAAAACACAGTGTAGGCAAATCTTTATGGCGGTGTTCATCCCTGTTCGTATAATTCAGTGCTACCCTCCGGTAGCCATTAGTGCAGGTGAACACCACAGCGGATCATTCGTTAATACCCGGGTCAGGGTTTGCTCTCCTATTCGAACAGCAATATTTAGCTCTGCAGTATCCGCGCAATCAGCCGTTGGCAGTTCGAGTTGAAATGGCCGAGTGATACCCGGCAATACATACCAACCTCTTACCTCGCGGTTGAACAATACTTCACCTCTGAGATTCTTAGCCAAGGCTGAAATCGAATTGACCACAATGTGTTGCTTACTCGGATTGTGCACATCGAGTTGTAATATCGCCCCGTTGTTAACACGGGGGTTATGCAGGGTTGCGTGTGCCACACTTTGCGACGTGGCAGCGACAAAGATCGGAATCCCGATATTCAAAGCGGTGCTGACCATGCTGCTTCCGGGTATCTGCTTAGGTAGTTCACGTAGGAATAGTCGAAAGGTCAGTTCGTTATTTGCAACGACGGCCTTCTGTGGGGGACGATAGCCTACCCGAATGATTTGTCGGGCCTGAGCTTCGATACGTACTATCTTAGGGAAAAAAATGATGGATCGAGTATTCGTATAATAATCCTGGCCATTAGCATCCTGATCCCAGACCTTGGCGCTCAGCTGAATGGCGATCGCTTTGCTACCATTGTTCTCTACCTCAAGAGTCGCAGTCTTGCGTTCGCCGCTCAAATACAGCTTGATAGGCACCACGGTGAACGATCCTGCCAACGAGGAAAGCGGCAAACAGAGCATATACACAAGTGTAAGCGCATGAATGAGCCGGAAATAGGATAACATTTGCTTAGGTGCTTTGTGGGTTTAACGCTGCTGCGACTATCGCCGCAACAGCGTTTTTAAGAGTGGCTTAAAAAACAAACGTAACGACGACATTATCAGAGTACGTGCCTTGCGGCACACTTAAGCTTGCAGGGATTTCACCATAAACGGTATGAGTCTCTGAAAGGCCCGTACCCACAATCATTTCACCCGCAGTACCATCGCCATCGCCATTATAAAGTGTTTTACACGGAAAACCCGCGAGGGTGCCCGCACTGGCACATTCATCACCCCATGCTTGTCCCAAGCTTGCATCAAGATAAAGCTGGTACGGCATGAAATCCAAGCCGAATCTGCTCATCTGGCGTGTTCCTGTATTGCCGCCCGTCGGATTAAGTCCAGCGCCTAGGCCGATCACATACGGCACACCTTCGGTACAACTAACCTCTATAGTACCCGAGGTGTTCAAGGTTGCGCCACGATAGTCACCAAAAGCCAGGCTGGCGGACGAGACACTGCAAATCGCGACTGATTGTGCTGACACATTCAGTGTGCTTGTTTCTTCGGCCATTGCGATGCCGCTTAGAGAAACTCCTATTGCGCTGGCTATACATAAACGAATCCATTTGTGCATAATATCCTCCTTAAAATTTATATGAATATACATTCCCATATTCCTCACCCTCGCTCCAGGTAAGTAGGGTCTTGCTTTGTGCATTAGTAGCATTACTGCCGACTGCAGCGACAATTATTCTAAAGGATAAACATTTCATCTAGATTCAAACATCCCCTGTTTATGGGATAGACAAAAGAGCGCGCCGACTATTGGCACATGTCTTTTCTGCGCCCAATTGACCTCATCCAGAATTAACCCGTCACAGCTTGTTCGAGTTACCGACTCCTCTAAGGTTTTTATTGACATGCGGGGACTGAATCACTACCATTACGGCCCTTTTCAGGTATGGCCTAATTTTAGGGCAAATATAGGATAAACAATGAAAACCTTCAGTGCAAAAACAGAGACCGTTAAACGAGATTGGTATGTCGTTGATGCGACGGGGAAAACTCTGGGAAGACTGGCGAGCGAAGTTGCTTCACGACTGCGCGGCAAGCATAAGGCCGAATATACGCCTCACGTAGATACGGGTGATTACATCGTTATTGTCAATGCAGAAAAAGTGCAGGTAACGGGCAAGAAAGAATCTGACAAGATTTATCACCGACATACTTTATATCCGGGTGGGCTTAAGTCTACTTCGCTTGATAAAGTACGTGGTCAAGCACCTCAAAAAATTATAGAAAGTGCAGTAAAGGGTATGTTGCCGAAGAACCCATTGGGTCGTGCAATGTATCGTAAGCTTAAAGTCTATGCGGGTTCAGAGCATATGCACGCTGCACAACAACCTAAAACCTTAGAGATATAAGAGTAAGATTATGGCTCAACAGCAAAATTATGGAACTGGTCGCCGCAAAAGCTCTACTGCTAGAGTTTTTATGACGCCGGGTAAAGGCGAGATCGTTATCAATAAACGTTCATTGGATCAATACTTTGGTCGGGAAACGGCACGCATGATTGTTCGTCAACCTTTAGAGCGTGTTGAAATGCTTGATAAGTTTGATTTTCATATCACCGTTAGAGGTGGTGGTATTTCGGGTCAGGCTGGTGCAATTCGGCATGGTATTACGCGTGCGCTAATGGATTATGATGAAAGCTTGCGTCCGTTACTTCGAAAAGCAGGTTATGTTACTCGTGATTCGCGTGAAGTTGAGCGTAAAAAAGTGGGCTTACATAAAGCACGTCGTGCTACTCAATTCTCTAAGCGTTAATAACTTTCTTCATTTGATAAGACTCTCGGACAAGTTCCTATAGAGTCTTTATCTACTTCTTTTTTCCTTCCTTGTTTTTTCTACATGTCATTTCTTTTTTTAGATTGAAAGTTGTTAATATTTATAGGGTTATTTTTTAGGTGTCACATTATTGTAACTTGCCTTTAGTGTTAAAGCTGGTACATTTGGCTTGTTAATTTAAAGTACGAATGCTTGATCTTGGTAGAATCTATTGTGTTTGCGTTTTATGAAATTCAAGCGCTAACAGGTCCGGTCAAGATATAAAAGAAAAACTCTGAGGAGAGAGGGAATGAAAAAAAGTCTGACAGCTGTCGCGGTTTTGAGCGCAATAGCCTTACCATTTGCTGCACAAGCGGTTGATGAAGCTGAGCTTTATGGAAAGTTTAATGTATCTGCAGCTTATGTTGACAATGATGATGACGTAGATGCGGCAGATTCTATCTATTTAGCAACGAGTTCATCACGTATCGGGATAAAAGGCGGTAAGGATTTAAAGGCGGGGCTTAAGGCCTCGTGGCAAATTGAGAATGCTATTTATTTTGGGCAAAATGCAGCAGGTGAGGGCGGAAGATGGGGTTATCGTAATACCTATGTAGCGCTGAGTGGCGGTTTTGGTACCTTGTTGGCCGGTCGTTATGATACGCCTTTTAAAGATGCAAGAAGTAAAGTTGATTTTTTTAAAGAGCAGCCTGGTGATTCGCGAACACTGGTTAAGCTTAAAGTTAAATCTAAAACCAATCATACTCCCACCAGCAGGGGTTGGGATGAGCGCGGCAACGGCTTTTTATACAAATCCCCCAGTTTTTCTGGCGCGTCTATTTATGCGCAAGCTGAACCTGGAAATGGTGAGGCGGTTCCGTTAGCAAGTACGGCCCTAGTCTATAAAATGGGTAAAAGCTTGTTCGCAAGTGTTGCTTATGAAGTGCATAATACGGCACCGGAAAACGAAACGGGTCTTCGTGCTGCGGCAAAATATTCCATGGGTGCGATAAGTGTCGGTGGATTTGTTCAACAAATTTCGGATCAAGCGGGTGTAGCTGATGAAACGCGTACCTCTTTTGGGGCTGGTGCGGCGTATAAAATGGGTGGTACAACTCTTAAAACACAATATCTTGCAACGGGCGATACTGATTTAGAGGCTGATTCTGACGGTTCCCTAATAGCGCTAGGTGTGGATCAAAAGCTGGGTAAAATGACCAAGGCTTATGTGACTTACACGATGACGATGAATGGAAAGAACGCGAAGTTTGACGCCACTTCGGCGGGTTATGATACGGGTGGACGTATTGATGGGCCGGCTAAGGGCAAAGACCAAATGTTGATTGCTTTAGGTCTTATCCATGCATTCTAACAAAGAGCGTTAAAGGTATGCTTGTATAAGAATGTAAATTTTGCTACATGCGAACAAAAGGAGAGCATAATGCTCTCCTTTTTTTATGTGCGCTGAGCGGTTAGAATGCTGCCATGAAATATTTATGAAGAATTATTGTGAGGAAAGATAATGAATAAAAGCCTGATAACTTTCGCTGTTATTGCTGTGTCAATCGCCCCGTTAACCAGCGTTTATGCCAAACCAGAGATGGTAAAAGTATATGGGCTTGTCCATGTTGCGGTGGAAAAGGTAGGCAAGGATTCAAGTTTGGATGTTAATAGTGGCTATAGTAAAGGGACGGCCTTAGGTGCAAAAGGTGGTGTTGATACTGGTCCGGTGAAAGTAAATTACAAAATGGAGTTAGGTTTAAATACCGATAAGTACTTGGTTGCAGCCGATGGCTCAAGTGCCGAGCCAGCTGCATATTCTCCTGGCGCGGTGTATCAAAGAGATACTTGGGTTGGGATAAAGTCTGGCATAGGGCAAGTGCGAGTTGGCACAATGTCTACACTTTATAAGTCAACGGGCAAGATGATAGATCCGATGTTTACAACGGCTTTAGAAGGTAGGGGTATGTTAAATACCATGTCTGGATTGCATTCGGGGCAAGGCATTGGCAAAGGGCGGAGCACAGGTACCATTAGCTACGATACACCCAAAATATCAGGTGTCGCTAAAATTAATTTTCATTATCAAACCAATGGCGAAAACCCGAATTATGGCGGTGGCGTGACCTTAAATCTGGGTTCGGCTGATGTGTTTGCTGCAACGGTGTCTAATTACAATGTGACGGATAATAGCAATCAATCAGCGTACAAATTAGGTGGCCGTATTGGCATGGGTTCAGTGGGTTTGAGCGGCCAGTTTGAGACGGGTGAAGCCATTAATAACGACAAAAAAGTTTTTACGGCTGCTTCTTATACGATGGGAATGTTAACCATTGCGGTAACTGGAGGTTATACAGTGGATGATGATGGAGATAATGACTTGTCATTTGGCGCTGCATTACTGCAAAAGCTTGCTAAAAAAACGACGGTCTATGTGGGCGGGGGATTAGCCATGCCAGGGGAAGATGTTCTTGCTAATGAATCAGCATGGTTGATAGGTTTAAAGCAAAAATTTTAATTGTAATGATAAAAAAACCTAAACTGGTATTAATCGATTTAGATGGAACCTTAGTAGATTCTGTTCCCGATTTGGCCGTTGCCGTTGATAAGACCATGATAGATCTTGGCCTTAAGGTACATGGTGAAGATAAGGTTCGAAACTGGGTTGGCAATGGTGTTGAGCGTTTGGTGAAGCGGATGTTAACCGATGATTTACATGCTGAGCCTGATGAAGACTTGTTTGCTAAAGCTTACCCTATTTTTTTTAAACACTATACCGAGGCAAATGGAAAGTATAGTCGGCTCTTTCCAGGCGTAAAACTTGGGTTGGAGCAGCTTAGGTCTGCAGGTTTTTTGTTGGCTTGTGTAACCAATAAAGCAGAAAGCTTTACTTTGCCTTTACTTGCTGCTCTGGGAATTCTTGAATTCTTCGGTACGGTCGTGAGTGGTGATACTTTGCAGTATAAGAAACCGCGCCCGGAACCGTTATTGCACGCTGCAAAGTTTTTTGCGGTGAATCCTAATGAGTCATTAATGATTGGGGATTCCATGCATGATGTTGAAGCGGCACGAAATGCGGGTTTTGCTGTGGTGGCCGTTAGTTATGGTTATAATCATGGTGTCGATATTAGAGCAGCAAGTCCTGATGCCGTGGTGGATAGTTTCTCGGAAATCGACCCTTTGTTTTGTAAATAAGTGTTTTATGATCAATTTAATGGAAAAAATGCGCGTGACTTGGCGAAGCTGATTGCAAGATGAGGTCTTTGTACAAAAAATAGTTTTCCTGCAAAGATCTTCAGATGTAACTCAGTTTAGGTTTTTCCGTTAATGTAAAGTGATCAATATGAATAAAGAAAAATTTAGTGAATATGCCAAACAGGGCTTTAATCGAATTCCTGTTTTACGCGAAGTGAGGGTGGATTTAGATACGCCATTAAGCATTTATTTCAAAGTTGCGGCTGGCCCTTATTCTTACTTATTTGAGTCTGTTCAAGGTGGAGAAAAGTGGGGGCGTTACTCCATTATCGGCTTGCCTTGCTCCTCACGTTTAGAGGTGTATGCGAAAAAAATCACTGAATTAGTCAATGACTCACCGACCAAAGTTCTAACTGTTGATGATCCTTTAGAATATATAGAGCAATATCAGGCGCGTTATAAAGCACCTGAAATAGAAGGCTTTCCGCGGTTCTCTGGAGGGTTGGTTGGATACTTTGGTTATGACACAGTGCGCTATATCGAGCCTAAGCTTGGAGAGTCCAAGGCACTAGACCCGCTGGGAAATCCTGATATTTGTCTGCTGGTTTCTGAAGAGGTTATTGTTTTTGATAACCTAAAAGGAAAGCTTTTCATTATCGTATATGTTGACCCTGCTATTAATGATGCCTATGATTTTGGCTTGTCTCGATTAGCTTCCATTGAGGCACAAATAAAACGTCCCATTCACCTTCCGTTATCTGTAAAAGCAGCGCCACCGATATCTGAAGCCGATTTTGTTTCTGGTTTTACCCAGGAAGGGTTCGAGGATGCGGTGCGTAAGATAAAAAACTATATTGTCGAAGGCGATGTAATGCAAGTCGTTCTGTCACAGCGGCTTTCAGTACCCTTTGATACCGATCCTATAGATTTATATCGTGCATTAAGAAGTTTGAATCCCTCTCCTTATATGTATTTTATGGATATGGGTGATTTTCAAATTGTGGGTTCATCCCCCGAAATACTGGTTCGCCTGGAAGGTGCTGAAGTAACGGTGCGACCGATTGCGGGTACTCGGCCTCGTGGTGCAAACGATGAGGAAGATAAAGCCCTAGAAAAGGACTTACTGGCTGACCCAAAAGAACTTGCCGAACATTTAATGCTGATAGATTTGGGTCGTAACGATGCGGGTCGGGTATCAAAAATCGGCAGTGTAAAGCTGACGGATAAGATGTTCGTCGAGCGTTATTCGCATGTGATGCATATTGTTTCAAATGTAATTGGTGAGTTAGCTGAGGGCATGTCGGCAATGGACGTTTTGCGCGCCACTTTCCCCGCTGGAACCGTGTCAGGCGCGTCGAAAGTTCGTGCCATGGAAATTATAGATGAGTTAGAGCCGGTGAAGCGCGGTGTGTATTCTGGTGCTGTGGGCTATATTGGCTGGAATGGCAATATGGATACCGCAATAGCTATTAGGACGGCGGTTATTAAAAACCAAACACTTTATCTTCAGGCGGGTGCGGGCATTGTTTATGATTCAATTCCACGGAATGAATGGGATGAAACAATGAATAAAGGGCGTGCGGTTTTCCGCGCAGCTTCCTTAGCGGCAGAAGGCTTGGATGAAAATTAGGGGCTGTCTGAGAACAGCGATCGTCACGCACGCTCTCGCACATTCCTGTGCTTTACTGCATAAGACCATCCATGGTCAAAAGAGCAATCAGGTTTATTCGCAGTAGGTCAGTCTGTTCTCAGACAGACTCCTAGTCATCGTTAAGTCTAGACGGACTCTCTGACAAATATGCTTTTATTACATATAGGGCATGGTGGAATGCGCCCAGGCTGCTTAAAGTGGATTTTTTCCCCACAGGCTTTGCATTCCAGTGTTCCTAAGCCATTAATTTCTCCGGTATGCCATTCTCTATGTGCATTGGCATAACCGGCCATATCTTTAAGTTCCGCACCCATATCGGTAACTACATCAGAAAATAATTCGAGAAACTGATCTTCGATATACATTAGGTCAGTTCTAAGCCAATCCGCAATGGAGCGTTCGCCTTCGGCAATAAATTCTGCGGCATCTTTAATATCTCGACTCACGTAGGTGCTTAAAATTTTGGTCTCTTCTTTGGTGATTTCCCCAAGATCCGCTGTTTTCTCCGATGCATAGTCCAGAGCTTTTTTGATGCTGGGTTTGATTTCCTCCTTGGAGTCATGCAAAAAATCCCGTGTATAAAACAGATATTGGTGGTATGCCTTGGCTATTTTCTCTTTGGTGTCCATTTTATTATCTCCTATACCTATGCTTGGAGCTCGGTTTGTGACAAACACGTTCTTTTGTGTGGCCTATTTCTTTATAATACGCGCAAACGTAAGCAGACCCAAGGTTAACAATGGAATCGCTATATCAGCCAGAAGTAGTAGAAAAAGAAGCGCAATCTTATTGGCGCGAACATCAGTGTTTTGCGGTTACAGAAGACCCCGCCAAAGAAAAATATTATTGTCTGGCTATGTTTCCCTATCCTAGTGGGCGCTTACATATGGGCCATGTGCGAAATTACACGATTGGGGATGTGATTAGTCGCTATCAGCGCATGCAAGGTAGAAACGTGCTTCAGCCTATGGGCTGGGATGCCTTTGGCTTACCGGCCGAAAATGCAGCGATAAAAAACAATGTTCCCCCTGCTAAGTGGACACAGTCAAATGTTGATTATATGCGTGAGCAATTACAAAGACTGGGTTTTGCCTACGACTGGAATAGGGAGTTCGCGACTTGTGACCCTGATTACTATCGTTGGGAGCAGTGGTTATTTACCAAGCTATTGGAAAAAGGCCTGGTTTACAAAAAAACAGCGGCGGTCAATTGGTGTCCACATGACTTAACCGTATTGGCTAATGAGCAAGTCATTGATGGCTGTTGTTGGCGTTGTGATAGCCAAGTTGTGCGTAAGGAAATAGCGCAATGGTTTTTTCGTATTACCCAATATGCGGATGAGTTACTGGATGAGATTGATCAATTAAAAGGCTGGCCTGAACGTGTACGGACGATGCAGAAAAATTGGATAGGTCGTTCGGAGGGGCTGGAAATCGAATTTAATGTCACCGGAAGTAATGACTCACTTAAGATTTATACAACACGTCCAGATACCTTGTTAGGTGTTACTTATCTCGCGATTGCACCTGAGCACCCCCTCGCCCTCGCAGCGGCAAAAAATAACATGGCATTGTCTGCTTTCATTGAAGAGTGTAAGGCCATGGAAACGGCCGAAGCTGCAATGGAAACCATGGAGAAAAAAGGCTTTGCGCTTGGTTTGAACGCGATTCACCCTATTACTCATGAAGAGATTCCCATTTATATCGCCAATTTTGTAGTAATGGCTTATGGAGAAGGCGCTGTGATGTCAGTACCTGCGCATGATCAGCGTGATTGGGAGTTTGCTAAAAAATATGATTTGGCTCTCAAGCAAGTTATTAAACCTAGTGGTGATATTGAATATGACTTAAGCCAGTCCGCCTATACAGGAAAAGGGGAGTTAGTTCATTCTGGTGATTTTAATGGGCTGAACTCTGCGCAGGCTTTTGAGGAAATTGCGGCTTATTTGACCCGTAAAAGCAAAGGCCAGAAGCGTACAAATTATCGTTTACGAGACTGGGGTGTTTCTCGCCAGCGTTACTGGGGTGCGCCTATTCCCGTTATTAATTGCCAACGCTGTGGTGTTGTTGGCGTTCCTGAAAAAGATTTACCCGTCGTGTTGCCAACGGATATTGAATTTGATGGTATTGGTTCACCGATCAAAAGAATGCCTGAATTTTACCAAACCCAGTGCCCAAAATGTGCTGGGGAAGCGGAGCGTGAAACAGATACCTTTGATACGTTTATGGAGTCTTCCTGGTATTACGCACGGTTTGCTTCAGCGAATAACGATCAAGCGATGTTGGATGAACGTGCAGATTATTGGTTGCCAGTAGATCAATATGTCGGGGGGATTGAGCATGCTATTTTGCATCTATTGTATTCACGTTTTTTCAATAAGCTGATGCGTGACATTGGTCTAATCACGGTCGATGAGCCTTTTAAAAACTTGCTAACCCAGGGCATGGTATTAAAAGACGGCGTTAAAATGTCCAAGTCTAAAGGGAATACCGTAGATCCTCAGGGACTCATTAAGCAATACGGAGCAGATACGGCGAGATTGTTTATTATGTTTGCTTCACCGCCGGAGCAATCCTTGGAGTGGTCCGATGCAGGTGTTGAAGGAGCGCAACGGTTTCTCAAGCGGTTGTGGAAAAGTGTTGCTGAGCATATGAGTAAAGGCAGCGTAGTGGCCTTGGACAAAGCGGCGTTATCTTCCTCACAAAAAGACTTGCGACGTTTGCTCCATCAGACGATTGCAAAAGTAACCGATGATTGTGGTCGGCGACATACGTTTAATACCGCAATCGCAGCTGTTATGGAATTGCTGAATGCGCTAGGCAAGTTTGATGATTTGTCGCCTCAAGGTCGTGCGCTGCGGCATGAGTCCTTAAACAGTACGGTATTGTTGCTTTCTCCTATCGTGCCGCATATTACCCATTCCTTGTGGTTTGCGCTGGGTCATAAAAATGCAGTAATAAATGAGCCGTGGCCTGTTGTCGATGAGTCGGCATTGGTTTCCGATACGATTGAACTAGTGATCCAGGTGAATGGAAAGCTGCGTTCTAAGTTATCTGTTGCCGCCAATGCGGATAAGCAAAGTATAGAAAATATGGCCTTAAATGATGAAAATATTTTGCGCTGTATTGCCGACAAAAAAATAAGGCGGGTCATTATAGTGCCGGGTCGATTGGTAAATATTGTTGTTTAAAAGAAGCTTTTTATTAGGTTTGTTGATGATTTCCCTGACTGCATGTGGTTTTCAACTGCGTGGATTTGATTCGGATCAAGAAAAAATGCCTGTTTCTATTATAGTGACTGGGGTACAAACGGGTCATCCGATTATTCAGCGCATTAATAGCCTCAGCTATTTGAGTGGTGATTATAGCGTTGAAAAAAAAGATGAGTTCCAATTGCTTATTTTAAATGAAAACTGGGAAAAAAAGGTGATTAGGGTGAATCGCATGGGACAGGCTCAGGAATACGAGCTACGTTATAGCGTTTTATATGAAATCTTTAATGCTGAAAAGAAACGGATTAAACAGCCTGCTGAAATAACGATTGTACGAAGCTATTTAAATGATGTGAATAATGCGCTTGCCATTTCACGTGAAGAAGAAGCGCTGAAACTTGTTATGATCAATGAATTTGTAGAACGATTTTTTCGACTAATGTCAGTGATATCCAAAAATGAAATTAAAACCTGAGCAGCTTGCCGCGCATTTAAAGCAACCATTATCACCTGCATACATTGTGAGTGGTGACGAACCATTACAGTTATCAGAGTGCGTCGATAAAATTCGTTTAGCAGGAAGAGAGCAGGGTTTTTTGGGGCGTGAAATTATGCACGTGGAAAAATCTTTTGATTGGCAGGGCCTATATCAAGCAGCGAATGAATTGTCATTGTTTGCGGAAAAGAAAATTATTGAGTTACGTTTATTGTCAACCAAGCTAGGTGATGCGGGATCGAAAGCATTGGTAAGTTATTTGTCTTCGCCATCAAGTGATAATGTCTTATTAATCACCGCAGATAAACTGGATTCGTCCACGCAAAAAACAAAATGGTTTAAAGCGCTTGAGCGGATTGGCGTAAACATTCAAGTGTGGCCGATTGCAGAGAATCAGCTACAGGGTTGGGTTTCTAATAGGGTGCGCCGGAAAGGTCTTAGTATTACACCTGATGCAGCACATTTATTAGCAGCAAGAGCGGAAGGTAATTTGTTATCTGCGGCACAGGAAATTGAAAAGCTTGCTTTGCTGTCGGAGGGAGTGATTGATGAGCATGTGGTGATGGGTCAAGTGACGGATAGTGCGAAATTTGATGTTTTTGCTTTAGTTGATGCTGCATTATTAGGTAAATCAGACCGAGTTGTGCGTATACTGGCCAATTTGCAGTCGTCAGGCACAGAGCCAACGTTAATTGCGTGGAGTTTGGTGCGAGAAATACGTGTATTGACCCAGCTTGCCACCGGTCAAGCGCAAGGAAAAAATCTTAGTGATTTAATGCAATCACAGCGAATTTGGAAAACCAAAATACCCATGATGAAGCAGGCACTTGCGCAGTTAAATGTCATTCAATGGCAAGGCTTGCTGAAGCGTGCGGCAAAACTGGATAGATTAAATAAAGGCTTAGCTGACGGCAACGCATGGGATGAGTTATTGAAGCTCAGTCTTGCCATAAGCGGAACCCATTTATTGAGAGAGCCTATCTAATTGAGAGAAAATAATGACAGATATTAAAAAATACATGAATGATCTGGGTTTTCGCGCGCGCAAGGCAGCGCGAGAATTATCACGTACGAACACTTTGCGTAAAAATGACGCTTTGATGGCTATGGCAAATACGCTGGCTGCAAACGAAAAAAGCATTCTTGAGGCTAACCTAAAAGATATGCAGACCGGCATGGAAAAGGGATTGGATGCTGCGTTATTGGATCGGCTTGAACTAAACCCGCAGCGTGTTGCAGCGATGGTTGAGGGTGTGCGCCAGATTGCAGCACTCGCAGACCCAGTTGGGGAAATATCTGATTTAAACTATCAGCCTTCGGGTATTCAAGTTGGAAAAATGCGTGTGCCCCTGGGAGTCATTGGCATTATTTATGAGTCTCGGCCTAATGTAACTGCGGATGCTGCTGCGCTTTGTTTAAAATCGGGGAACGCGGCTATTTTGCGTGGTGGCTCTGAAGCGATTCATTCGAACCAAGCGATTGCTGAGTGTATAAAACAAGGTTTGCGTACTGCAGGCTTGTCCAGTGATGTTGTTCAAGTTCTGGAATTAACGGATCGTGCAGCGGTAGGTGAGTTAGTGAAAATGAAGGAATACGTTGATGTGATTATTCCTCGCGGTGGTAAAGGTTTAATTGAGCGGATTAGCGAAGAGGCTAGGGTGCCGGTTATCAAACATTTACATGGTGTATGCCATGTTTACCTGGATGATAAGGCCGATCTTGAAAAAGCGATAGCGATAGCATTTAACGCAAAAACTCAGCGTTATGGTACGTGTAATACGATGGAAACCTTGCTGGTTGCGCAAGGGTTGGCACACAAGGTTTTGCCGCCATTAGGTAATATGTATCAACAAGAAGGTGTTGAGTTAAGAGGCTGTGCGATAACCTGTGGTATTTTAAATTTTGCGATTGCCGCAACAACTGCCGACTGGGATGAGGAATATCTTGCACCGATTCTTTCAGTTCGAGTCGTTGCAGATATTGATGCGGCGATTGATCATATTCATGAGCATAGTTCGCTGCATACTGAATCGATAGTCACTGAAGATTATACGCGGGCCCGTAAATTTCTAACTGAAGTGGATTCGAGTTCAGTTATGGTCAATACCTCTACGCGTTATGCGGATGGTTTCGAGTATGGCTTAGGTGCAGAAATTGGTATAAGTACCGACAAATTTCACGTTCGTGGCCCGGTGGGTTTAGCAGGTTTGACATCCCAGAAGTTTATTGTTTTGGGTGACGGCCACATCCGCAAGTAATGAAAGCCATCGGCTTATTAGGCGGTACTTTTGATCCCATTCATTACGGGCATTTAAGAATTGCACTCGAGGTTTGCCAAGCGCTGGATTTAGCGAGTGTTAGATTTATACCTTGCGCGCATCCTCCGCATCGTGAGCCAGCGAACGCGTCTTTTATGCAGCGGGTAAAGATGCTTGAGTTGGCGATTGAGACTGAGCCTACTTTCGATATTGATGATAGGGAGCAGAATCGGCCTGGTCCTTCTTATACCTTTGATACAATGGTAGAAATTCGTGCTGAGTTAGGAAAAAATGTTTCACTCTGTTTGATTGTGGGTTCTGATGCATTTGCCGAATTTGATACCTGGCATCGGTGGTCGGAAATACTTGACCTGGTCAATATTATTATTGTTCATCGTCCAGGGGGCGATCTGCTGGAGCAGGATTACATGGAGAAGTTACTAAAGCGTCATGTGACATACGCGTGTAGTGATCTTAATACACATGCTTGCGGAAAAATATTTTCGCTTAACGTAACCTCGTTAGATATTTCTGCGACGCTGATTCGTTCACTTATTTCTCACCGAGATACAGCGAGATATTTATTGCCAGATTCCGTATTGGAAACCATTTTAGAACAAAAGTTATATAGTGAGTAAAAAATGCAGATTGAAATATTAAAAAATATTGTTGTTAAAAGTCTCGACGAGATGAAAGCACTAGATGTGGTATGTCTTAATGTAGTTGGAGTTAGCAATGTCACTGATTACATGATTATTGCGACCGGTACATCTAATCGTCAAGTTAAGAGTTTGGCCGCATCTTTGACAGTGAATGTTAAACAAGCTGGGGTTATACCCTTAGGTGTGGAAGGGGAAGATGTCGGCGAATGGGTATTGGTAGACTTAGGAGATGTGATTGTTCACATTATGCAGAAAAAAACGCGAGATTTTTATCAGTTAGAAAAATTATGGAATACCCCCAAACCCGGAGAGACCGAAGACCGAGATACGATATCTAAACATATTAGAACGCAGGGCTAGGAGCTTGTCCGAGAACAGCGATCGCAGTAGGTCAGTCAGGCTCCTAGGGTAATGCGTATTCATGTCATCGCAGTGGGTACGCGAATGCCTAAATGGGTGCAAGAGGCTTATGCGGAATACGTCAAACGATTGCCCAAAGAGTGCGCGCTTGTGCTGCATGAGATAGAGCCTGCAAAACGTCATAAATCTAAGAATATTGATAAATTAAAGCAAGAGGAAGCACGGCGTATTATGTTGGCGCTGCCTAAAAAATCCAAAATAATTGCTTTAGACGTCCATGCAAAGGCGTGGTCAACTGAGGATTTATCGAGCAATCTTAAGGACTGGATGTCTGCTGGAATGGACGTGTCATTACTCATCGGTGGGCCAGATGGTTTGGATGAAAAAATATTACAAGCGGCGCACCTAAAGGTTTCGTTATCAAAGCTGACTTTTCCGCATCCTATCGTTCGAGTTGTGCTCGCAGAACAAATTTATCGAGCATGGACAATGCTTAATAATCATCCTTATCATCGAGCTTAATCAAAGGGTTCCAAGGATATTCAAATTGCAAAGTTGTCCAGATTATAAGCAATATAAGTTGTATTTAGCGTCGCTCTCTCCACGCCGCAAGGAGTTATTGGCGCAGCTGGGTTTTCAGTTTGATGTTGTTAGTGTCAATATCGATGAAACCCCGTTATTCAATGAGTCGGCAAAAAAATATGTTGCGCGTTTAGCCGTTGGTAAGGCTAGTGCGGGTTTATTGCAGATCGACAATGATGGGGCTTCACCTGTGGTCATTGGTGCGGATACCTCTGTTGTGCTAGATGGTGATATTATGGGTAAACCAGAAAGTAAAGCTCATGCTGTGGATATGCTCATGCGTTTGTCTGGGCGGGAGCATTCAGTGTTAACAGGTGTTGCCGTTTTATCGAATAGCAAACAAAACGTGCAAGTCAACGAGAGCATTGTACGCATGTGTCAAATAACATCCGCTGAAGCAGCATCCTATTGGCATACGGGTGAACCCATCGGTAAGGCGGGAGGCTATGCTATACAAGGCCTGGCTGCGGTATATATTTCGCATTTAGCAGGTAGTTATAGCGGAGTAATGGGCTTGCCATTGTTCGAAACTAATGAGCTGCTGAGTCCGTATTTTGGTTATTCTAAATGAGTGCGAGCCTGCCCGCGAATGTGGTGAGTGTTTTGGGCACGATTGACAAAATGATTGAAAACACCCCCTAGGGAAAGACCTATGAGTGAAGAAATCCTCGTCAATGTTACTCCGCACGAGACGCGTGTTGCGGTGATAGAAAATGGCGTCTTACAAGAAGTTGTTATTGAGCGAACACGAAAGCGTGGGATTGTGAGCAATGTCTATAAGGGCAAAGTTTGTCGTGTTTTACCGGGTATGCAAGCCGCCTTTGTAGATATTGGACTAGCGCGTGCGGCATTTCTGCATGCCTCTGATTTTGTGGCTAGAGAAGACATCGGTGGAAGCTCATCTGAAAAGCCGGAAATTCCTTTGATAACGAGTTTGGTTAAAGACGGTCAAGATATTCTGGTGCAAGTGATCAAAGACCCGCTAGGAACTAAAGGTGCACGATTAACCACCCAGATTACGATTCCCGCGCGATTTTTAGTATATATGCCAGGAATAAATCATATCGGGGTGTCTCAACGGATTGAAGAGGAAGAGGAGCGTGAACGTCTCAAGACACTCGTTGAGTCACTTTCTAGCGATAATATGGCGGGTGGTTTTATTGTTCGCACGGCTGCTGAAGGAGTGTCGGAAAATGAAATACGTGCCGACATGAAATATCTGAATAAATTATGGAATGCGATTAGTGAAAAAAAAGCGGTTACGGCAGCGGGTGAAATTGTACATGAAGATCTGCCCCTAGCCATGCGTGCTATACGCGATATTGTTGGCACGGATGTAGAAAAAATTCGCATAGATTCCAAAGAGCATTTTAGCAAAGTCAGTCAGTTTGTTGCTAAATTTATTCCTGAGTTGCTTCCAGGAATTGAGTTGTATTCAGGTCCTCGCCCCATTTTTGATTTGTATTCAGTTGAAGATGAAATACAAAAAGCGCTGCAACCTAAAGTTCAATTAAAATCAGGTGGGTATTTAATCATAGATCAAACCGAAGCAATGACGACGATTGATGTAAATACGGGGGCCTTTGTAGGTCATCGTAATTTAGAAGAAACCATTTTTAAAACAAACTTAGAAGCAACGCATGCTATTGCCAGACAATTACGCTTACGTAACCTCGGTGGAATGGTTATGATCGATTTTATTGATATGCGTGAAGAAGAGCACAAATTACAAGTGTTACGTTTATTAGAACGAGCGATGGAAAAAGACCATTCAAAAACGACAATAAGTGAAATATCCGCTTTAGGTTTGGTGCAAATGACGCGTAAGAGAACGCGTGAAAGTTTAGAGAGAGTACTGTGTGAGTCATGTCCGGTATGCTCTGGTCGTGGAACAGTAAAGACTCCGGAAACTGTAGTGTATGAAATTTTTAGAGAATTGATGCGTGAAGCGAGACAGTTTGATGCGCAAACATTTTTGGTTTTAGCATCCCCTAATGTGGTTGACATAATGCTTGATGAAGAGTCTACAAGTGTTGCCGAGCTTGAGGAGTTTATTGGTAAGTCGATTAAATTTCAAATTGAACAGCAATATACACAAGAGCTATTTGATGTTGTGTTGATATGATGTATCTCCTAAATAAGGAATGGGCACGCAATAATTTCCCCGTTTGGTATCCCATCTTCAGCCCGTCTTTGCCCGTTCTTCAATCACAAAGCCTCGAAATAGAACAACTATTCCTGTGGTTTTGCTCAGTTAGAACGAACGAAGACGAACTAAATCTGAGTGCTAAGCTGGGAAGTTATTGCATGCCCATCCCGAAAGTCTTGTAATTTTTCTGTGAAAAAACTCAAAAAATTTCTTAAATATCTCTGGTACTCAACTTGGTATGTGACGGTTTCTTTATTGGTTACGGCCGCGGTTATGCTGAGTGTTGCACGTATTCTGCTTCCTTCTGCCGGTGATTATAAGTCTGACATCGAAATGTGGGTGAGTGATGTCATCGGTCAGAAAATTAAAATTGATAAGCTTGATGCCGATTGGCATGGCATTGAGCCACAGCTTGTTTTTAGCCAAGTAGAATTTTTTTCTTCTGATAATAATCAAGCAACTGTGCAGTTTGAACGGGCACGAATAGGTTTCGATATTTGGCAATCCTTACTTCAGGGCACTATTGTTCCGGGTGCTTTAGTTGTGGATGGAGCAAGACTGGTTGTGCAAAGAAATGATGATGGAAGTATTTCTTTGCAAGGTTTAGGTTTAGTGAAGCAAGGGACTACGGAAAATAAAAATGATTTTTTGTCAAGCTGGATTTTAAGCCAGCGTATTTTAAAGCTTGAGCGTTGTGAGTTCACCTGGATTGATAAAAAAAGAGATGCTAAATGGAAATTTGAAAATGTAAACTTAACATTACGTAATTCGGGTCAACGTCATCAAATTGATGGTTCGGTCAATCTTCCGGGTTCTTTAGGAACCCAAGTTGTTTTGTTTTTAGATATACGAGGAAATTTTTTCTCCGGAAAAAATTGGTCTGGTAATATTTTTTTGAATGGCGCAAGTTTGTCATTAAAAAACTGGATTTCCTCTTATCTGCCTGAAGATATTACTATTGATGGAGGTAGAGGTAGCTTCTCGATTTGGACGCGCTGGCAAAAAGCCGAAATGGAGGAAGCACGAGGTGAGTTTAATATAACGAGGCTAGGCCTTCGTTCTCATAAAAGTGCGAGTGTTGTCATGTTGGATGCACTATTAGGTGATTTTTTAGTTGAGAATAGAGGCGATAATTTACGTATTACTTTGGATCATCTTATTCCTGTTTTAAATGATAAAGCATGGCAACAAACAAGACTGGATGTTTTGCTTAAGGAGCAACAGAGTATAGTCGAAGCTGAAAGTTCCTACCTGAATATAGGAGATATTAATCGGTTCTTGACTGTGTTTGTAGATCCTTCCAATAAAAGCATGCAAGAGTTTCAGCGTTTGAAACTGGGAGGAGAGCTGGAGAAGTTCTCTCTTTATTGGAATGCAAAAGATAAAAAAAATATTAAATATGCGCTTACTAGCAAATTAGACAATATGAGTGTGAGGCCGTGGAAGAAATTTCCAGGGTTTGATAATTTAGACGGTGAATTGTTTTTGTCTAATCATGATGGTTTTGCACGTATCGATAGTAAAAATGGGTTTGTGTCTATCCCGAAAATGTTTAGTAATAAATTTTCTCTTCAGGAAGCGACGGGAGATTTGTATTGGCACGCAGATAACGATGGCCTATTTATCCAAGGAGAGGGCTTGCATGCTCGTACTAAAGATGCAGAAATAAAAGGAAGTTTTCGTGCCGAGATAGCAAAAAATTCTAGGCCATTTTTAGATTTAGCATTAGGCATTAATGCCACTGATGTTGGACATACTGAGCAATATATTCCTGATGTGATCATGCAGTCCGGTATAGTTCGTTGGCTTGATCAAGCATTATTAGCGGGCAAGGTTTTAAATGGAGGTCTCGTTTATTATGGGAAAATGGACGAGTACCCGTTCAGTCAAAATCAAGGAAAATTTTTAGTTTCATTGCCTGTTGAAAAACTTGATTTGAGATTCCGAGACGATTGGTCTGATATAAATAATATTGATGGAGAGTTGAATTTATATGGAAATAGTTTTGAGTTTACTGCAGAAAAAGGCGAAATTTTTTCTAATCATTTAAGCAATACAAAAATTGGGTTGTCAGACTTTAGGGCGGACTCTCTTATGTTAACAATAAAAGGTGAGATAAATGGGCCAACTTCTGACAAGTTACGATATATTCATGCCAGCCCATTAGAAGAGGTTTTCGCGAAAAACCTTAGAGACTTTAGCGTGGAAGGTGAGAGTTATTTATCCTTAGGTTTGCAGCTACCTTTAGCAGAAAATGGTGAATTGCAAGTCGATGGATTATTGCAGCTAGACGGCAATCGATTTTTTGCGCCGGATTTAAAACTTGATTTTACAAACGTAAATGGAGCGTTAGCAGTTAATGCAAAAGGAATTAGCGCAGAGAATATTTCTGCTGACTTAGGGCCTTTTAAGCTAAATGTTGGCATTGAAACGATAGAGAATGAACAACAGAGGCATATTGTATTTTCAGATATGTTGAACGTCACCGAAGCTCATTATTCCTATGTGTTTGATCATTTTTTGTCGTTAGATCACTGGGCGCAATACCTTGATGGAGAAGCTTTGATGAGCGCCCGCTTTGTTATACCACTTGCGACGGATCGCGAAAATGATTTGACAAGATTGGAACTAGAGTCAGAGCTTTCAGGGTTAGATATTTTGCTGCCTTATCCATTGCGCAAGAATGCTAGTGAAAATCGACTGTTTAAGTTAGGTTATGACATTGTTGGAAAAACGCGTGGCTTGAGAATTCAGCTTGGAGAGCTTCAGTCGGTGTTTCAGTTTAATGCAGCAACGGAAGAACCACATATATCGAAGGGAGCCATTGGTTTTGGGTTAACTCCGTTGCTTCCCGAGCAAGATAGCTATTATTTTTCGGGTGAGTTAAGTCATTTTTCATGGTCTGAATGGCAGCCCTTGCTTATTCCCCCCGAAGGGCAGCGGGCATTAATTGAAAGCCATGATTCTGCGCGCAAAAGTACACCACAGGTTTTTGATTTGAAAGTTTCACAGTTGGATATTTTTTCCTCGCTGTTTTCTGAGGCAAGCTTGAATATACAAAGTGGAGCAAGAGGATGGACTTTAAAGGCCCAAGGCCCTGATTTATCAGGTACTGTGTTTTTGCCAACGGATTGGGATAATGATGTATTAACGCTGGATATGGAGCATCTGCATATCAACATTAAAAAGGGAAATGAAGACAGTCATGTGATCGATCCCAGAGATTTACCAAAAACCCAAATAAAAAGTACAGATTTTAGTTTTAACGGCATGCAGTTCGGGGAGCTGGATTTAGTCGCAACAAAGGTTGCAGATGGCTTGCAACTTGAGCAACTCAATATGAAATCTAAAACAGCGTCCATTGAAGCTAAAGGAAGCTGGGTGGTACAGCAAGAAGGTCAAATTTCAGATTTTAATATAGATATTAAAACCACAGATTTAGGTCAGTCGCTATTAGACTGGAAGTATAAAAAGGTGATGGCGGGTGGTGATGGTAGTCTAAAAATAGCCTCGCGCTGGGATGGCAGTCCAGCCGATTTTGAATTCGAAAAACTAACTGGCTCACTGGATATTGATATTAATAACTCCCGGCTTCTGGACATGGAATATGGTGCAGTGAAGATGCTCGGCCTGCTGAGTTTACAAGCTTTACCACGCAGATTATTTTTTGATTTTACCGATGTAACAAAAGAAGGCATGAAATTCGATAGTATGACGGGTCGTTTTGACGTGCAAAATGGGGATGCGTTTACTACTGGCTTGTTGCTCGAAGGGCCGACGGCAAAGGTAGCTATCGCAGGGCGTGTAGGTTTAGCTAAAACGGACTATGACTTAGTGGTTACATTCGTGCCTTCTACCTTTGATATGATACCTTTGATTGGCTCTTTATCGCTGGCTACACTGACTATCCAGCCGCAAATTGGAGCAACCTTATATGCGTTTCAGAAGTTGTTTCAAACTCAATTAGATGAAATAAGTGCAGTGCAATATACTGTGGCCGGAACTTGGGAAAACCCAGAATTTACTAAAATTGAAAAAGCCGTAGAAGCTCCTCAGGATTTACTTGAGGAATAGCGTTTAGATATTGAATTGCTTGTAAGTTAACCGGTTTTGATATCAGTGTTTTAGGAGTTGTTAAATGAAGCGAGTTGCTGCTGTACAAATGGCTTCAGGCCCGAATGTTGGCGCTAATTTGATCGAGGCTAAGCGTTCCATTGAACGTGCTGCGGATGCCGGTGCTAAGTTAGTTATTTTACCCGAGAATTTTGCCTTAATGGGGCATTCCGATAGTGACATGTTGAAAATAAAAGAGCATGAAGGTGAGGGTGAAATTCAAAATTTTGTAGCTGATCTTGCCTCCAAATATGGTCTTTGGATTGTTGCAGGTACTATTCCTCTTATTTGTGATGATGGCGAAAAAATTCGCTCTTCGTGCCTGCTTTATGATGATCAGGGTGCTCAGGTAGGTCGTTATGACAAAATTCATTTATTTGATGTTGAAATTGTCGATAGTTCTGAAAGTTATACCGAGTCAGAAGTTATCCAGCCCGGAGATTCAATCGTCGTTATTGACACTCCCTTTGGTAGGCTCGGTTTGGCTATTTGCTATGACCTACGTTTCCCCGAATTATTTCGTCAATTGCTTGATCAGCAAGTAGAGATTATGGCCGTTCCTTCGGCTTTTACGGCTGTCACAGGTCGTGCTCATTGGGAGACATTGGTGCGGGCGCGGGCGATTGAAAATTTGAGTTTCGTGGTTGCTGCAGCACAAGGCGGTTATCATATTAACGGACGTGAAACCCATGGAGATAGCATGATTGTTGATCCTTGGGGCACGGTGCTTGATCGTTTACAACGAGGTTCTGGTATTGTTGTGGCTGATCTCGATGAAGATCGTTTAACCAGTATAAGACGTAATTTCCCGTCCATAGAGCATCGCAGATTGTAAGAGAAAATAATGAGCCAACATATAGAAAAAGCTTCAAAGGTATTATTTGAGCCCAGCGGTTTAAAGCACGCAGACCTAGCAAGCATCTTGAGCGATATTGTCGCTCATCATGGCGTGGACAATGCGGATTTGTATTTTCAAGATACGCGCTATGAGTCCTGGTCGCTGGAAGATGGAATCGTTCGTGATGGCACTTATGGTATTGATCGTGGTGTGGGAGTTCGGGCATTAAGCGGAGAAAAAACAGGTTTTGCTTATTCCGATGATATCTCTTTATCGGCTTTAGTGGATGCGGCTTCCACCGTTAAAGCGATTGCGCGTCAAGGAGAGCAAGGAAAAATACAATTACCATTCAAGTCTAAAAAAATCTCAGCCTTGTATCAGCCCATTGACCCGTTGTCATCCATGCAAGAAAACGAAAAAATCGAATTGCTTGAGGCGGTTGATGCGGAAGCACGTCGCCAGGACGCGAGAGTCACTCAAGTTTTTGTCAGTCTTGCAGCTTCTAAAGATGTGATTATGGTGGCTGCATCCGACGGTGTATTGGCCGGTGATATTAGACCCATGGTCAGAATGAGTGTCAGCGTAGTGGTAGAGCAAAAGGGTCTGCGTGAGCAAGGTTCTTCGGGCGGAGGAGGGCGTGTCGCTTATGGTTATTTTCTAGACCAAGATCGTGCGCTTAATTATGCACGTGAAGCGGTGCGCCAGGCTTTATTGAAATTGGAAGCAATAGATGCTCCGGCAGGAAATATGACCGTAGTATTAGGTGCAGGATGGCCCGGTGTTTTATTACATGAAGCGATTGGTCATGGGCTTGAAGGTGATTTCAATCGCAAAGGAAGCTCTGCATTTTCTGGACGAATGGGTGAAAAAGTCGCATCTGATTTATGTACCGTTGTTGATAATGGTACGCTGGAAGATCGCCGTGGTTCTTTGAGCATCGATGATGAAGGCACTCCGGCCCAAAATACCACGCTAATTGAGAATGGAATTCTGAAGAATTACATGCAGGATAAAATGAATGCGAGATTAATGGGGATGTCGCCAACAGGCAATGGCCGACGTGAATCTTATGCGCATCTTCCACTACCCCGAATGACAAATACTTATATGCTTGCAGGAAAGCAATCACAAGAAGAAATTATATCGACGGTTAAAAATGGACTTTTTGCAGTTAATTTTGGCGGTGGGCAAGTAGATATAACCTCAGGGAAGTTTGTGTTTTCTGCGAGCGAGGCCTATTTAATTGAAAACGGAAAAGTAACTGTGCCGGTTAAAGGTGCAACGCTGGTAGGTAATGGCCCTGATGTATTAACGCGTGTGAGTATGGTGGGTAACGATTTGAAGCTGGATGATGGGGTAGGCACTTGTGGCAAAGAAGGCCAAAGTGTGCCCGTAGGTGTTGGTCAACCTACGCTAAAAATTGATGAGATTACCGTCGGTGGTACGAGTACTTAATGATTGATGGGGCGTGGTGTCACTACACGTTGTATTCAAAACACCGACAAACTTTGCTTAATCGTTTTGCTGCAAACGGGTCTGTTTAAAAAAAATATGAAAATTACAATGAAGGAATGTCATAGCCATGTCAGAAGCTATAGATAAAGATGCGAATGAATACTCATCGATTATTGAAACGGTTATCTCCGAAGCAAAAAAGATGGGAGCAACTGCATCAGAGGTTTCATTAGGTATTGAAACCGGATTGTCTGTTTCGGCACGAATGGGTGAAGTAGAAACCCTGGAGTATAACCATGATAAAGGACTCGGTATAACGGTTTATAAAGGTGGCCACAAAGGCTCGGCGAGCACCTCTGATTTTGCCTTAAATGCGGTTCGAGATTCGGTCAAAGCGGCATGTAGGATTGCGGAATATACAGCGGAAGATAATTGCGCAGGATTAGCCGATAAAGAACTCATGGCGTGGAATTATCCCGATCTTAATCTTAGTCATCCTTGGGATATTGACTCAAATTCTGCAGTGGATTTGGCGCTAGAATGTGAAGACGCTGGACGTCATTTTGATAAGCGCATTACCAACTCTGAAGGTGCATCGGTGAGTAGTCATGGCGGCTTGCATGTATACGGCAACAGTCATGGTTTTATCGGTAGCTATCCAACGACGAGGCATAGCGTTAGTTGCTCTATGATTGGACAAGATGGTGATGTGATGCAACGTGACTATTGGTATTCGGTTAGTCGAGATGCCAATCGCTTGCAAGCGGCGAAGGCGATTGGAGAAGAGTCTGCGAGAAGAACCTTAGCAAGATTGAATGGTCGGAGAATAGCAACGAATAAGTACCCCGTTATTTTTTCCGCTGATGTTGCGTCGAGCTTGATTGGACATTTTATAGCAGCCATAAAAGGAGGGAGTCTTTATCGTAAAACCTCTTTTTTGCTGGACGCGATCGATACGCAGATATTTCCAGAATGGTTTAATGCTTGCGAAGATCCGCATTTAAAAATGGGTCTTGGTAGTGCGCCTTATGATAGTGAGGGTGTGGTAACGAGTTCGCGAGAGTTTGTTAAAGAGGGTGTGCTGAAGTCCTATATTCTAAGTAGTTATTCAGCACGTCGATTAGGTCTTGTAACAACAGGGAATGCGGGAGGCTTGCATAACCTTATGGTCAAAACCGGTGACAAGTCGTTAACCGAATTAATTAAAACCATGCACAAAGGATTACTTGTTACTGAACTTATGGGCCAAGGAGTGAATGGCATAACGGGTGATTATTCTCGTGGTGCAGCGGGGTTTTGGATTGATCATGGTGAAATACAGTATCCTGTAGAAGAGATTACCATTGCTGGGAATCTAAAAACCATGTTTTCGACTATGCTTGAAATTGGCAACGATGTGGATGAACGAAAGAATATTAAAACGGGTTCTATTCTTTTAGATGAAATGACCGTGGCAGGTGAATGAAAGTGAGCAGCTTATGTCGTAGCGTTTATAAGTCATTCAATAAAAGTTTTTTTCAGTGTTCATTTCGAATTATGTAGCTACTTTATTAACCATGCGTAAAATTGATTCTTCATTGGAATAGTTTTGAATTTTAGCCAGCTCAATCCAGGCCAGTTCATTGGACTCATCACTAATGATAAGTTGTTGTTTGTCATCCATTTCTAATAAAAACCTTACATCATAATGAAGATGTGCGGCTGCATTTTTTCTCTCTGGAATTTGGTGAATATCAATATCAAATATTTCTGATGTGACAGGATAAATAAAATCTGCTGATACACCAGATTCCTCCTGAGTTTCACGTAAGGCCACGTTTAAAGTATTTGAATCACCATCTGAATGCCCTCCGGGTTGTAGCCATTTATCGAGCTTGCGATGGTGTAATAGAAAAACCCGATTTCGGGCTTTATTAACCACCCAGGCGGATCCGGTGATGTGTCCAATACTCAATGTTCTTGCAAAGCAGTCAGGATGTTGTTCAACAAAAAGAGTCAAACGGTTTTGCATTTCCACTTCGGCGGAAATATGTGTTTTATAACGTGATAACAGCCCAAGTAAGAAAGATCTGTGCATAAAAAAACCGATTAATATTGCAAATTTAAGTGCGTAAGGTTAACCGGTTCGTTGGAAGATTTAAAGCAATGTTTCTAGGTTTAAGTCCAGTCACCTGACCATTTTTTATAAAGTTTTTGCCAAACTGATTTTGGATCTTCAGAAAAAACATTATTTTGCTTGTCTTCAGTGGGTGCGATTATCCATGCGCCTGATTGAACTTCTTCATCCAGCTGTCCGGGCGCCCAGGCTGAGTAACCAATGTAAGTGCGAGTGCCGATTTGATCGTCACCCGTATTTAACTTGATCACTGACTCTCGGCCTGCGCCAAAATAAATATTGTCGGTAATTTGATGTAGTTTTTTATGTTTTTTGTTTTGGGTTAATACAAAAAGATATTGCAGGTGTGCGGGCCCGCCAAAATAGATGGATTTTTCAGGGTCAGCACTTTTATGGTTTTCTGGCATGGCTTCTTTTATGGGAATAAATGTAGGCTTATTGATAATTAAGCCATAGGTTCCAAAATTACCTGCTTGGGTAACGTAAACTACAGCGTGTTTGAAATCGGTATTATCCAGTTTTTCAGTGGCGATTAAAAAAGAGCCTTTGGTAATCGTTTTTTCACTCTCTGGTTGTGCGCGTGCACTGTCAACGCTTATCATTAATAACGCAACAATAATGAGTGCGAGCTTAGTGCGATAAATCAGGCTGGGCGGCGTGGGTGAGGCAATTGGTTTTTCCATTGGGGTACTCCTTCACGGGGGGCTGAAATTAACAACGCAAATATCAAACCAGAAGTCAGTGTGTAGGTGTGGTAATGAAACAAGACAGTGATTTTCGCGATCTTAAGATAAACTTCTACTCTGAGAGTTCTGTTAATAAGCATATCGTCCACAAGCTGAAAGAGCTTGAAATTCAAATTATTAATTCGTTAAAATCCAGTGATAAGTTAATCCTAACTCACTCAGAGTTTGGAGTATCTCTTATTTCTCAAGCGCAAGGCTTGCCTGGCGAAATGTGCCTGGATTTCACGCGCGGGGTATCCGAATACCGTAGGCTGCAAGGTGAGGGGCAAGGGCAAACACTGGCAAAAGCAGTCGGTGTCAGGAAGTTAGATAAACCAACGGTAATAGATGCAACGGCAGGTTTGGGTCGCGATGCTTTTGTATTGGCCACGCTTGGCTGCACGGTAACCTTAATTGAGCGCTCACGGGTTATGTATTTTTTACTATGGGATGCGGCTAATCGCGCAATAGAGTACGAGGCGCTCTCTGATTGGTTCAGCTTACGTTTTAACGTGGTTTATGCCGATGCTATTGAGTATCTGACGGGTCTGCAATCCATAGACTATCCAGAAGTCATTTATCTCGATCCCATGTATCCTGCGCGCAGCAAGTCAGCGCTGGTAAAAAAGGAGCTGCGTTTTATCCGTGCCATGGTAGGTGATGATTTGGACTCGGCAGCATTGTTGAATATGGCCTTGCAGCGCAGTCAAAAAAGAGTAGTGGTAAAACGGCCTAAATCGGCTGATTTGCTTCCAGGGCCGAAACCTTCTTATGCAATAGCGAGTAAGAATACTCGCTATGACATATATCAAATAACTTAATTTTCCGGGCTGTTCTCTGTCGGCAATGCTGCGTTAATCCCCGATATTTTATCCAGTGCCAATATGCCAAACAGCTTAAATCCGCGCAAGGCTTCCGGGGGATGTCCTGCTACGCAGATAATAGGTTTATTCCCCGCTAGACCCATAATTAAAGGTCGACCAGAGCGCATTTGAACACCATCAACAATCAATTCGCCCACTTCCTTGATCAGGTCAGATATAAAGTCTCTGCCGCCAACCGCTGTACCTCCGGAAATGAGAATCATGTCTGAGCTGGCCAAGGCATTTTTTACATTAGCAACAAAAGTGGCAAAATCATCACTCTGTATACCTTGTAAGCTCGCAAGGCCACCGGAAGTTGTGACGGCTGCTGCAAGCATTGGTGAGTTGCAATCGAAGATGGCACCTTTTCTGGCAGGAGAAGTGTGAGGGATTACTTCGTCTCCAGAAGCAAAGATAGCAACCCTTGGGCTTTTGACGGCCATTACTTCATTAATGCCGAGGCTGGCCAAGGCTCCAATGTGTGATGCCGTTAAGCGAGTTCCGGCCGTGATAAAGATATCGCCTTTTTTAATGTCACAGCCCTGTTCTTCGATAAAGAAACGAGGCGGAAAGGCTCGTGTTATGGTAAAGCTGTCTTTATCTAATTTGGCTTCCCACATTCTAACGATTGAATAAGAGCCTTCTGGTAGGATGCTTCCGGTCGCAACCTCTACCCCTTCACCTGGCTCAGGAATAATGACGTGTTCGTCATTGGGCGATATTTTCCCCTTAATTTTAAACGTAATAGGGGTCTCATTGCATGCAGGTTGTGTTTCTTCAGTAACTACCAAAAACCCCTCTACAATGGATCTGGGGTAGGGCGGAGAGTCTGCTTGGGCTTCTATATCTTGTGCGAGTACTCGTGTTGTGGCGTGAGCAAGACTCACTGTCTCGGAACTTAGAACGTTTTTAGGAAGGGCTTGTTGGAATTTCAATTGTGCTGCAACTAAAGGTGATGGTTGTTCCGTCACTTTGTATTCCTTGTAAGGTTAGTAGTTAGTAAGTATTTTTAATCTGTGGACAATATTGCGCTATTATTCTAAAAAAATATAGATACTATAATAATCATTACACTCGTTTTATCAAAGCTAAGGGATATTATTGTATCAATTAAAAATACACCAGAATCCATTTTACAGACACTTGTTTCTAATAAAGTTTGCATTAGTATTGGATGCTTTAGATGATTTTTTACTGCTTTTCGGTACTCGGATTTTTAGCTCACAAAGAAAAAAGCCGTTTTCAATGAAAACGACTTTTTGGAGTTTTGCTATAAATACCGGCTAAGCGCGTGCATCGAATTTATTTCCTAGATGTGATTCGCTTGCAGGCGTTGCCGTAGACTCTGGAATTGAGCTTACGAGTTGTGTGGCTGAACTACTTTGGATATCCATCGCTTTTTTCATTACGGTGATTCCAACTGCATCCCCAACTCTGGCTTGTCCGCTAACTCCGCCAGCGGCCATGACACTACTTGCACCTATATCCATTTTGAATGACCTCTTTAGTTACTCAGCTAAGAGCCTGTCCGAGAACAGCGTGCGCAACGATCGCTATTCTCGGACAAGCTCTTAGGGTATCGTTCTGTGGATAGAAAGATTAAGCGCCAGAATAATCACATTAGGTAAATCGTGACGGAGTTTACAAAACAGTAAGTCTTTGTATTGTTATGTATTTGTAATGGTTTCTCTGGTATTAGCAGGGACTTATGCGATCAGAATTTACCCATCATAATATCAGCAGCCGACATCAGCACCTCCCGCTAACTTAGCGAGAGGTGCTGGGCTGATATTAGAATTCAACTGCAACCGCAACGAGGGCACCTTCGTCATCTTCTTCATAGTTAACCACAATGTGCCCGGAAGCCTGTTGTATATTAGCCATGGTCTTAGGATTGGCTTTGAAGGTCATGCTTTGTCTGGTTTCCATATCACGGATGGTAAAAGTGTTATCGGTTTTATTAATTGCGGTAACATTACCAATGTGTTTTCCTGAATCCTCACCGCCGCACGCAAAGCTCAAGCCCGAAGTTAGGCTTAGTGCAAGTGCCAAGGAGCTTACTGAAATGAATTTTTTTGACATGATTATTCCCTTTGTGGTTAAGACGCATACAAGCATAAGTCTAAGATGAATTCCAATATTATATTAGTACATATTTATATACAGTTGTTCAATCCTGTATGAAATTCCTGCTTGCCCTTGCTAGGTCTTCGCGATATAAGAGCATTCAAGATTACAACACCGCATTTCGGTCATGGTTCGCGGCTTATTTTTATGAGTTGTATTGGAATATAATTCAATCGCTACGGATATATATGTGAGAATCTCTAATTAAATTCATGAAAAACAATAATGTAGGCGTTATTAGCAATGAAAATATTAGTCATAGGTAGTGGTGGACGCGAACATGCGCTAGCTTGGAAAGCTGCGCAATCGCCCCAAGTGGAAAAAGTATTTGTGGCTCCTGGTAATGCGGGTACTGCCTTAGAACACAAGCTGGTAAACATACCCATTGAGGTCACTGACATTCCCGGTTTATTGGCGTTTGTATCATCAAATGATATCTCTCTCAGCATTGTTGGCCCGGAAGTTCCTTTGGTGATGGGTATTGTTGATGCCTTCAAGCAAGCGGGACAGCGTTGTTTTGGGCCGACAAAAAATGCGGCACAGCTAGAAGGTTCTAAATCGTTCACTAAGGACTTTCTGGCACGCCATAATATTCCGACGGCGGCATACGGTAACTTTACTGAGATTGAAAGCGCGGTTGCTTATATCAAGCAACAGGGAGCGCCTATTGTTGTCAAGGCGGATGGCCTTGCGGCGGGCAAGGGAGTTATTCTTGCGCAAACCGAACAACAAGCCATTGATGCGGTCGAAGACATGCTCGCGGGGAATGCGTTTGGCGATGCTGGGCATCGAGTCGTTATTGAAGAGTTTCTGCTGGGTGAAGAAGTGAGCTTTATTGTCATGGTTGATGGCAAGAATGTATTGCCTTTAGCAACATCGCAGGATCATAAGGCGAAGGAAAATGGTGACCAAGGGCCAAATACCGGTGGGATGGGTGCTTATTCCCCTGCTCCAGTGGTTACGTCTGATTTACATGATCGCATAATGTCTGAAGTTATTTACCCCACTGTGCAAGGCATGGCGAGCGAAGGTAATGACTATACGGGTTTTTTATACGCGGGTTTGATGATATCGCCGGATGGCCAAATAAAAGTATTAGAATATAATTGTCGTTTCGGCGACCCGGAAACCCAACCGATTATGATGCGCTTACAGTCTGATATCGTAGAAATGTGTAATGCGGCTTTGGATCAACAGCTTGATAAGCAAAAAACTAAGTGGGACAGTCGGTCTGCTGTTGGTGTAGTGCTCGCAGCGGGAGGTTATCCTGATGCTTACAAAAAAGGTGAAATTATAACGGGCCTAGAAAATTCCGAATCAGCTAGCGCTAAAATATTTCATGCGGGAACGGCCATTCATAATGAAAATATTGTGACCGCCGGTGGGCGGGTTTTATGCGCTGTTGCACTGGGTGATACGGTTACCGAGGCGCAGCATCGAGCTTATGTGTTAACCAAAAAAATTCATTGGAATAATGTTTATTATCGAACCGATATCGCTTATCGCGCTGTCAATAGAGAGAAGGAAGGAAACAAATTATGAGTAATACGTTTGTCGCTGTTTTAATGGGTTCAGACTCAGATCTGCCAATCATGCAATCCACTTTGGATATCTTGAAAATGTTAGGTGTGAAGTACGAGGTGAAAGTCACTTCAGCGCATAGAACACCGGTTAGAACCAAAGAATATGTTAATGATGCCAGCGCGCGTGGTTGTGAAATATTTATTGCAGCAGCAGGTTTGGCGGCACATTTAGCGGGTGCGGTTGCTGGCATGACAACTAAACCTGTCATTGGTGTTCCCATTGATGCTGGTCCATTACAAGGTATGGATGCATTATTGTCTACGGCACAAATGCCGGGCGGTGTTCCGGTCGCATGTGTCGCCATCGGCAAAGCGGGTGCTAAAAATGCAGCGTATTTAGCCGCGCAAATGCTCGCTATTAGTGATAAAGATCTCGCAAAACGTGTTGCTGATGAGCGTGCGGCAAATGCGTTAGCGATTGAAAAGAAAGACGCAGAACTGCAAACCAAGCTTGGATAATTTTGTTTTAAAAAAAGCAGTAGGTCTCTTAAATTACGGAGGAGTTATCGCTTATCCCAGCGAGGCCGTTTTTGGTCTAGGTTGCGATCCTTTGAATGAATCAGCGGTGCTACGATTACTCGCGATTAAGCAACGCCCTGTGGCCAAAGGACTCATCCTGATCGCGAGTCATTTTAATCAACTCAGTGCTTATATTTCACCATTAGATACTGACATTCTTGCCAAAGTAAATAACACTTGGCCGGGGCCGCATACTTGGGTTTTGCCCGCTAGTCGTCATGCTCCAAAATGGTTAATGGGCGACCATGAAGGAATTGCGGTTAGAGTGACGGCCCATCCGATTGCTGCGCAGCTGTGCGCAGCATTTGGAGGCCCGCTGGTATCCACCAGTGCAAATAAAGCTGGAAGAACACCGTGTAAAACGACAATGCAAATTCGACTTCGTTTATTAAGCGCCATTGATTTTGTGGTTCCGGGTGAAATCCAGAATCACAAAAAACCGACAGTCATAAAAAATGCACTCAGCGACGAAATTATTCGCAGTGCATAGTGAGGGAGAGATATGAGCACACCAGACATTTCTGCAGTAAAAGAATTTTTGCTGCAACTACAAGATAATATTTGCGCCGAACTAGAAAAAGAAGATGGCAAGGCGACGTTTTTTGAAGAAAGCTGGGAGCGAGAAGGTGGTGGCGGTGGCCGTACTCGTGTGTTAACAGATGGTAAGGTTTTTGAGCAAGGCGGGGTTAATTTTTCGCATGTCTTTGGGAGTAACTTACCACCGTCAGCAACCGCGCATCGTCCAGAGCTTGCAGGCAGAAACTTTCAAGCGCTTGGTGTTTCTTTAGTTATTCATCCGCATAACCCTTATGTACCAACTTCGCATGCCAATGTTCGATTTTTTATTGCAGAAAAAGAAGGTGAGCAAGCGATTTGGTGGTTTGGTGGAGGTTATGATTTAACACCTTACTATGGTAATGAAAAAGACGTTGTGCAATGGCATCAAACCGCAAAAGATGCATGTACACCTTTTGGTGAGGAAGTTTATGCTAAGTTTAAAAAATGGTGTGATGATTACTTTCATTTAAAACATAGGAATGAGCCACGAGGTGTTGGTGGTTTGTTTTTCGATGATCTCAATGAATGGGGTTTCGAAAAATCTTTTGCCTATATGCAGTCTGTCGCTAATAGTTATACCAAAGCCTATATCCCTATTGTGAATAGAAGAAAAGAAACTCCTTTTGGTGAGCGCGAACGCGACTTCCAATTATATCGTCGTGGGCGATATGTCGAGTTTAACTTGGTTTATGATCGTGGCACTATCTTTGGGCTACAAAGTGGTGGACGCACTGAATCAATATTAATGTCTTTACCGCCATTGGTTAAGTGGCGTTACAATTGGTCACCTGAAGAAGGTACGCCGGAAGCTGAGTTGTATACTAAGTACTTAAAGCCAACGGATTGGGTTACGTTAACTTAATTTTTATCATTCAGCACTGTAAATCATTAAAAAAACAATTAAATTGATTGACAAAGGATGAAATAATGAACTTTCGTTGCTATCTATTAATACTTCCCTTTGCATTTTTTTCAATATTCTTTACTAGCAGCGCGGTCGCTGAAGCCCAGAAATATACACTTGTATATTCAGGTAATTTAGATGGTGAATTAGAGCCCTGTGGTTGCAGTGAAGGAGGCAATAAGGGTGGCATCAAACGCCGGGTAACTAAAATCGACGAGTTGCGTACTAAAGATAAAGACTTAATATTGCTATCTGCAGGTGGTCTTATCGTTAGCGAAATTCCGCAAGATAGATTAAAAAGCGAATATATACTCAAGGGACTAAAGGCTGTTAACTATGATGCTATCGGTATTCAATGGCAGGACTTAGCCTTCGGTGCTGACTTTCTAAATGCCCAAAAACTTCCATTTACGGCCTATAATGAATACTTTCCGCATAAAATAATTATAAAAAGAGCCAAGCAAAAATTTGTATATTTTCATTGGCTGGATCCCAAAAAAAATCCAAATATGGTTGGCGATACCCGTAACGCCTTTGCGCAGCAAAAAGAGTGGCTGCTTAATGCATTGGCCAACAACAAAAAGAATGGACTCGTAACCATCTTGGGTACAAATTTAACACTCAAAACACTACAAGAAAACTTTCCATTCGATAATATTGATATTGTCTTAATAAAAGCTAAATATGAAAAAATAGGTGAGCCGAAAAAAATAGCGAATACAATTGTGTTGCAGCCAGGCTCACGCGGTATGCGTTTAGGTGAATTAAGTTTTGATCTGGATAAGCATAGAATAAAAAACTGGCAGCATCAAATTCACGTATTACCACCTGAAGTTCTCGATCCACCACGCATGGATGCTTGGTATGAGGAATACAATGCTAAAGTAAAAGCAGATTATGAACAACGTGTTGCCCAGAAGAAAGCGTTAATGACCGGCGATTCACCCTATGCGGGAGAAAGCACCTGCAAAGCATGTCATCAGCAAGAGCATAGTAAATGGTTTAACACGCCGCATGCCGAAGCCTTTTATAAACTGCAAGATGTGAACAAGGCTTTTGATCCAAATTGCATTGTTTGCCATGTGTTGGGTTTTGAAAAAAAAGGCGGCTTCATTGATCCATCACTGACCGAAAATCTAAAACATGTTCAGTGTGAAAACTGCCATGGGGCTGCAAAAGAACACGCTGCGAGTGCAGGCCAAATAAAAGTGACTAATATTAACTGGAAGCCTGAAAAAATGTGCGCGCAATGTCATGTGCAAAAACACAGTCCTGATTTCAAGTTTGAAACATATTGGCCGAAGATTAAGCATGGTAAGAACTGATCCTAGAATCCGCAGTTGAACGGCAATAACACTGCATAGCGGCCGACTGCGAAATTTAGGCTTGCCATCTTCCATTACTCCGGCGCAAAAAACTTTTTGCTAAGAGCAAGCGTTCCTCCCATCGCTATTAGGTAGCTTTAGTTGAGTTGGCAGCCGTTGCCGGAAAATGTACCTGACAAGTTTTCTGCTGAATTATTCCATGTGCCATCAAGCGCGCCTGTCTCGGTATTCAATGTTCCTGTAATTGTAGCGCCTCCCGTTATACTTGCGGTCAAGGTTGTTCCAGTAACCGAGCCACTCAGCGTAAACATTTCGGCATCAGCAATACTATAGGCAATGCCGGTTACAGCATTAGAATCATCGATATCAAAGGAGAATAAACCAAAGTCACCACCGATATAGTTACCCGTAAAACGATGTAGTGCATTTACTACTCCGCCTATTCTTGCGCCAGAAAAATCACCATTAATTGAAAGGGTGGTATTCTCCCATGTCCCTGCTACTTCATTTACAGAGGAAAATGCACCACTAAATGTGGCATCTTTAGAAGCGTCTCCACTGACGAATGCAACATTTTGATCATAGCTAATGGGGGTTGTGCCAGTCAGGTTGATATACTCTTTTTCTGGAATACTATATGCCGCACCTTCTATGTTTCCAGTAGCTGCGTTTACTAAAAATCCAAAATTTCCATTGTCACCACCGGAATATGTCCCCGTATAAGCACCGGCATAAGAGCAGAGTAGTGTTGTTTCTAAATGTCCTTGTGCGGTACTTGCATTTGGCAGTGCATGAACACCTCCACTTGCTGATATAGCATTAGAAATAATAGTTGTTAACCCTGTAGATATATCAGTCATGCCAAAATTAACCTGTGTCCAATCATTTGCAACGGTTTGCACCTCTGCCGGAATATGTATGCCATTAGACGGGTCTCCGTCAGCATCCAGCATCAATAAAAAACGCGTAATATTCAGTACTTCAATAGAACTTGAGCGGCCGTTTGGTATCAAGTCAACAGGGGTAATAACTGATTTTCCATTAGCTGTTCCTAAAGTGACTCCGCCGATTGAAAATGTAACTGTTTTGCCCGTTTCATAGTTGAAACTGCCATTTAAGTCGGTAGTGCCAGACTGGCCACCTGATACGTAGCTAATTCCCGACGTATTGCTATCTTTAAATTGACCGGTTGCAATAGAAACTCCATCTTCGTTGCTGCATGCTGAGACCGTGAGCAGTACTGCAATTGAAACCATTAATTTGTGTAACATTTTCATGCTTTTTCCTTATGTTATGAGTCGTAAATTACAGTTTTTTGGCATTAAGAGGTTCATTTCTTTAGCGACAGGCTTGGATATGATATTTCTAACACCACACACCCGGCATCAGTTCTAAATGGGCCGTGTAATTCTCCTGCTGGACGACTTGCGTAATCACCGACCTTTAGCCATTGATTAAATGCTTCACATAGAGACTGCCTTTTATAATTATAATTTCTTCAGGATCATCGTGACTTTTCGATCGGAATGGCTTTGTATCAGTCTCCGGTTTAAAATGGGTTAAACGAGTATAGTCGCCCGTCTTTTTATCAATTCCCAGCACTTAAACGCAATTTAAATGCCAGGTCTTATCGCTGTATATCTACTTTTCTTTGTCGCTATCGACTCGTTCTTTCATCGAGTCGGTATAGGTGGGTTCTAGGTCATGTATATTGGCAGGGCAATCGCTCTATGCAGACATCCCTGAAATTACTTTTATAAGATAATTATTATCCCAACCTGCACGAAGTCTTTTTGTTTCGTGTCTAATTTCGGTTTACACTCGATCTTATGGTCAGACCTCTCCGAATAGAATTTTCCGGCGAGCAGCGAAAAATGCACGGAACAAGGCCCGCCCCTCTTTTGTGTGATACAAGCGAATTACTCTATAGCAGGAATGGAAAAGTATTCGTCGAGCCAAAACAGTAATATTCCCTCGAACCATTTGTTGAGGAAGTCCATGAGCAAAAGATTACATCATGAAAGAATGAATAAAGTCGTTGAACACATTGAACATAATCTCAATCTAGAAACAGATATTTCTCAATTGGCATCAATTGCTTGCTATTCGGAATTTCATTTTCATCGATTATTTCGGTTGTATGTTGGTGAGAGTATTCACTCTTATAAAAAAAGGCTACTGCTTGAGCGTTCAGTCAAACAATTGCTTTACTCCGATGACAGCATCACCGAAATTGCTTTTAAAAGTGGGTATGATAATCAGTCTTCGTTTAACAAAGCTTTTAAGAAACAATTTTCTTGTGCGCCAAATCAAGTTCGAAAACAAAAGGTTTCAATAAAAAAAACCGCAATTAAAGTTAAACTTATTGAAGGAAATATTATGCAACCAACAATTGAAAGTATTGAAAGTATTCCTGTTATTTGTGCAAGGGGTAAAGGTGACTATAAAGAAGCTTCAGCCGAAGCTTGGGGAAAATTGATGAAGTTTACCTATTCCAATAAGCTCATGGATAAGTCTGTCAGAATGATAGGCATTGCCCACGATGACCCTAATGTCACCGAAAGCAATCATATACGTTATGACGCATGTGTAGATATTTCTGCAGATATTCGCAATGAAGAAGACCTTCAAGCCCGAACTATTGCTGGAGGAAATTACGCAGTATTTATGCATAAAGGCGCATACGACAAATTAAACGATACATACTCTATGATATTTAATTCCTGGCTTCCTGAAAGCGATCACAAATTACGTGACGAGCCTTGTTTCGAAATTTATCTAAACCGCGACCCAAGAAAAACCAAACCCGAAAATCTTAAAACTGAAATTTATTTACCCATCGAGTAAATAAAAGAATAGAATATGCAAGTAACAAATGAGAACAAATAACAAATGGGGTCGTAACAAATGGGGTCGCGTAACAAATGGGGTCCGTAACAAATGGGGTCGGACTCGATATAATTATCAGCTTATATCGAGTCCGACCCTAATATTTCTAATGTTTTTTGAATAACTAAGTAATTATCACTCATTTATATTACTGGAGGCATAATGTTTTCACTCACTACAAAGCAACTAGGGAAACTACTGAGTATTTTCTGTTTTTCCTTTCTGGCGCAAGTCGGTTACGCAGCGCCTGCTGCAAAAGTGCTCACATTTTGGATGGATAGCGATGAGGCAAGCTCGACAACTATAAGTCATGACGCTTGGCAAGATTTACTCGATAAGTACCTTGTTAGAGACTCCAATGGGATTAATCGATTTAAGTATGGTGCAATTGACGCCGACCGAAAAGTACTTAAACGCTATATAAAAACATTGGAAGCTATTGATCCGCGCCAATATAATCGCAATGAACAGATGGCTTATTGGATTAATCTTTATAATGCGCTCACTGTTGATATTGTATTGGATGCCTATCCGGTGAAATCCATACTTAAAATTGGTGGCTCTCTTTTTTCCCCTGGCCCATGGAATGAGAAGTATCTCAATATTTCTGGACAGCAACTCAGTTTGAATGACGTTGAGCATCGTATTTTACGCCCGATATGGAAGGATTCCAGAATTCATTATGCCGTCAATTGCGCCAGTTATAGTTGCCCAAATCTTAGAGCTAAAGTCTTTACTGCTAAGGATATCGATAATCAACTGACCGAGTCTGCCAAAGTCTATGTGAATAATCCAAGAGGAATTACAGTGGAAGGTGAAGATCTGCTGTTGTCCAAGATATTCGAGTGGTATCAAGTCGATTTTGGTGGCAACGAAAAAGAATTGCTAAAAGAGCTGGCTAAATATGCCGAGCCCGCATTAGCAAAGCGCTTGACCAAGCATGATGGCGATATCGATTACGAATATAACTGGGATCTTAATGACGCAAAATAACGATTTGTTAAATCAATTACCGTAACTCCATTTCCAGGCTACACGTGGTGGCGGAAAAGAGGGGACAGGAAAAGAGGCAGCAGGAAAAGAGGGGACAGAAAAGAGGGGACAGACCACTATTAATGCACACAGAAGGAAAAGAGGGGACAGACCACTATTAATGCACATGATTGTTCATCAAAACATAGGCGTGAATATCACATCCGTTTGATCTTATAAGATGATCTAAATACAATAAATCATCTTCCTCCGTGAAAAAGCAAACCGAGCGATTATTCTCGCGTTGGATTATATGCCAGGTTATTTCTGGTATTGAGATACGTGCCCTGCGCGGCATTAAACATCTTCCGCAATACTGAAAAACCCCAATATAACATCTAATCGTGGTCTGTCCCCTATTTCCTATTTCTGCTATTTCTGTATTTCTGTTTCCTAGAGCACAACAGCAGAGGGGCTTATTTTAAAAAGTCCTTGTATCTTAACTCCAGTCATCTCAGCGTTATGCTCAAAAACTAGCATTGGTCAACTTTTTCCAAAGATGCTCCGTTATCAACCCATGTTGAAAGCTTTGCAAACGAGCAACAACAATATCAAGTGTTGTACTTTTAATATATTTTCCCTCAATAGATTGAAGTTCTCCTGATTCTAGCTCTTTTTCTACAAGAAAAAGCGGCATATGACCCCAAGCCATTTTTTGCAAAATGATTTCTTTCTTGGTGTGTTGGTCTCCAACGCTTATATAGGGTGTATTTTTAAGAATAAAATAATCATTAGAGGAGGTAGTTTGCACAGTTGAGCGAACAATACATTGCGTATATTTTCTTAAGTCATCATATTTTAGACTAGGTGTAATGGCCGTATTTAAAAAACCTTTTGCCACAACTGGAACTATCGCTACTTTACAAAAATCATGATAATTATATCTAATATCTGACTTATCTATATAGTGTATGATTATATTTGCCTTGCCTTCAAATAAACGTTCGTTTGCTCCTTCAAGATTTTCAAACAACAAGTTGAGATGGGTTGATTTATAATTCTCAGTAAATTCACGCAATAGTGATAATACGGGCGGTAATGGTGTTGTATCACCAATAGCAATAGAAATTTCTGTTTCTTTGTTTTGCTGTAGATGTATCGAAAGTCCTTTTAAGTCATCAACCTCATTTAATACTTGCAAGCATTGTCGATAAAAAGCTTTCCCTTGTTCCGTGGGTACAGAACGGTAACCTGATCTATCAAACAAAGAAAATCCCAGCCCCGTTTCTAGTTTTTTTAGCGAAGTGACAATACTTGGATGTGTTTTATGCAGCTTATTGGCAGCAGCCTGGAGACTTTCCTGCTCAATGACTGCAACAAATGCGTTTATTTGATGAAGCGTTATATTTATATGTTCGTATGTTCGTATGTTCGTATGTTCGTATGTTCGTATGTTCGTATGTTCGTATGTTCGTATATATTACACTGTATGTAAAAACAATGTACTATTATACAACACTTTAGATAGCTAATATCTTTTCTCAATCAAATTATTGGAGAAAAACATGAAAGCTATTGTTATTAATAAAGATGGTGATACAAATCAATTAGTTATTAAAGATATTCCTACACCCGTTCCACAACCCGATGAGATCCTTATCAAGATTAAAGCCTTTGGGATTAATCGTGCGGAAATATATATGCGCCAGGGGCTTTGGGGTGATGTAGCGGAAGTGAGTGGCATCGAGTGCGTGGGCTTAGTCGAGAATGATCCTTCAGGTATATTGAGTAAAGGTCAAAAAGTAGCGGCTATCATGGGAGGAATGGGGCTTACCAGGAATGGTAGTTATGCTGAGTACACCTGCTTATCAACACAAAATGTATTTCCAGTTGAAACAAGCCTAAGTTGGGTTGATTTTGCGGCAATTCCAGAGTCGTATGCGACCGCATGGAGTTGCCTACATGAAAATATGAATATCAAAGAAAATGAAACTATCTTTATCCGAGGCGGAACTTCGGCACTAGGGCAAGCAGCTATCAATATTGCCGCAAATATAAAAGGGGTAACGATCATTTCATCAACAAGATCAATTGAGCGTATTAATGAATTAAAGGCATTAGGTTGCTCAAAAGTATTTGTTGAAAATAGCATGTTAAATGAAAAAATAAGGGAACAATACCCAGCAGGTATAGATAGTGTAATGGATATTATTGGCAACACTACATTGCTGGATTCACTCAAAATGGTTAAAAAGAATGGCGCAGTTTGTAATGCTGGATTTCTTGGTGGAAGCGACCCGATCTCTTTTAATCCTCTGGTAGATATGCCACCCTCTGTCAATCTTAATTTTTTCGCAAGCTTCCAGTTTGGAACGGATGATTTTCCGATTAAGAATATTCCAATGCAGAAAATAATTGAAAATGCGGAACAAGGCATGTACAAAATCAAGCCATCAAATGTATTTTCCTTCAATGAGATTTCAAAAGCACATCAGCTTATGGAAAGTAATAATTCCGGTGGTAAAATCGTGATAGAAATATAAACATAACGAATAAGGATGGGTTCGTGTGAGCGCACGAACCACAACCTTTGAGTAAACAATGAGGCATAATTGAGAGCAAGCAGTATTGTCAACAGGGGAGCAAGCTATGAATAAACATGAAAAATAAATTATGTAGCATTTTCTGATGCGGGTATTGATGCTGGTTTTATAAATCTGATTTAATCTCATTCTCTGGCGGTAGACGATTTCATGTTAGAGCATATTAAAGGGCTCTGACCCCTTTCGCTGACCCCTTTCGCTGACCCCTTTCGCTGACCCCTTTCGGGGA
>JALUUH010000031.1 GCA_027021445.1 Gammaproteobacteria bacterium | reverse complement strand
TCACTCAGAAGAGAAACAGTGTCCGTGTCGACGTTGCGCCGGCCTGATAATTTCACTTAATCCGTGACCATTTATCTTCGTTCGGTTCATCCACGGCAACAAAATTTACGTTGGTATAAATTTATTCTGCACGAAAACATATCTATTATTTTATCTCGATCCTACCAGAGAATGATAAGTGGTTTTTCAATCCTTTTTTGTCATTTTGAACAGTTCTTTTAAATGACCCACATTTGCTGCGGTCAGATATACTTTACACAAACGACAATCTTCGTGCGCACATCTAAGGGGGGTTTCATTAATTTCCCAACAAACACGATTGTTGCTTAAATACGCCGGGCACTTTTTACGTTCTTTCTCCGCACAAGGTTTAATTTCCCAACAAGGGATTAAGGCCAATAAGCGCTTAATTCCGGCGATATTGAGTTTATTTTCATTTATTTGTCTTCGAATACAGGCAATCCAGGCCAAATCACGCGGTGAATACAGTCGTCTACCCGTCGGGGTTTTGAATGTAATCAGTAAACCTTCTTTTTCGTATAACCGTAAAGTTTCGGGCGATACACCAATTTTCCTGGCTGCAAATCCAATCGTAAACATCGGTTCGGAAGGATCACAGTCGATTTGTCTCAAATTAAATTGTTTCATACAACAAACCTGTATTTGATCCTCTATAATATTACTGAGATGTGTATTAACATACAAGATAATTGGATAATGATGTCTGCTTTGATTCCGTTGGATAAAAGAATAAAAAAACAAGCGGTATTGTCCGGACTCCAATCCGCTGGTGGCAACCTGGTACAAAAGCGGCTGGAAATGGTTAAGAAAGATATCCATGCACTGAAATCCAAACTGAAAGAACTGAACGCAATTTGGGAACAGGAAAAAGCGCGGGTGGCCAGGATTCAGGCTTTAAAGGAAAAGGTGGAAGAATTGACAACGGATAAAGGACTATAGTGTTTCGCACATGAACCCTGGTTGCTTCGCAAATTATTTTTATCCGTAAATGTTATCTGCCTGCGTAAAAAACCATGGACTGTGTCCGGGTTCCATATAAATAGCCGGGATTGTCGCAGGTTGGAAGAAACGGGACGGTGTAAACCGACCGGAATTATGAAAAAACGCCGTGTGCCGACTACCGGCTGTTTATCGCCGTACAAATTCAGCCGAAAACCGAAAGCCACCGGCTTCAAACATCCGACACCCCTGTTTTCCAATCATTAACGCCATTCCGGCCGGATATAATAAACTTGCAAGTTGCCGCGCGTTTTTCTATTCTTTACCGTTTGTTATAAGACGGAAATATTATGCTGAGTATAAACCAAAGACATGGCTGTTTGAAGGCATGAATGGTGGAAAGTATAGTCCAACCAGTGTGTTGAAGGTAGTGAAGAAAGCTGCAAATCCGGCCGGTATAAGAAAGAACGTTACTCCGCATACCTTACGACATAGTTATGCAACCCATCATCTTGAAATGGGTACCGATCTCAGAGACATCCAGGAATGGTTGGGGCATAAAAACATAAAAACCACCGAAATTTATACGCATGTATCCGAAAAACATTTTAAAAATCCGCTTGATGAGATAAAAAATGACTTACAGAATAAATAACAGGATATTGCCAAATGGCAAATAAAAGCAATAGTGTTTATATTGCTGAATTGGAAGTGTATAAGCAATTGTTTTTATTCATACGTTAGCGTGCATTAAAGGAAAATTTTTACGGTTAATCTAAAAAGGAGCAATTTTGTTAATATCATGAAGAAAGAAATAATAAAATCATTAACAAATACCTTTGAAAGTCATTCATATACGACAGAAAATGGTATTGAATTTTGGTATGCGCGAGATTTGCAACATCTGCTTGGTTACACTAAATGGGATAATTTTTTAAAAGTCATTAATAAAGCTAAAACTTCTTGTGAAGCTGGCGGGAATAATATTTCAGACCATTTTGCCGATGTCGGGAAAATGGTTAAAATCGGTTCCGGAACGGAAAGAGAAATAAATGATATTATTTTGACAAGATATGCTTGTTATTTAATAGCACAAAATGGAGACCCAAGAAAAGAAGAAATTGCTTTTGCGCAAAACTATTTTGCTGTTCAGACAAGAAAATTTGAACTTATTGAAAAACGAATAAGGGATTGGGAAAGATTAAAAGCAAGGCAAAAATTATCTTTATCGGAAAAAGAACTTTCGGGATTGATTTATGAAAAAACAGGAAGTGACAAAAATTTTGGACTTATAAGAAGCAAAGGTGACCAAGCCTTATTTGGAAAAACAACGCAACAAATGAAGAAGAAGCTTAGCATTCCAAAAAGCAGAGCATTAGCAGACTTCTTGCCAACAATAACAATCAAAGCGAAAGATTTCGCAACTGAAATAACCGTTTTTAATACAAAAGAAAAAGATTTACAAACAGAAAGACAAATATCAGCCGAACACATTACAAATAATCGTTCAGTTCGGAAAATTTTACTTCAAAGAGGTATAAAACCAGAAGAATTACCACCGGAAGAAGATATAAAGAAACTTGAAAGAAGAGTGAAATCAGAAAGTAAAAAATTAGGTAAAAACCCTGATAAATTAGAATAACGACACACTGACAATGTATATAAGGCATGCCGTAATTGGTTGTTTTACTGTATGTTTATGTTTTAGAGGGTTTAAGGATATCGGAGTGAAATCCCGGCGGTTCTTACCGGTTTACCCGTTCGTTTCCTCATTGAGCGACGGCCCATTCCGGTAGCCGGAACAAATCGGTGTTCAGGACTACCTGTCCCAGCCACAACACCGCTATAGTAACAATAATGACGCCGAATAAGTTTAACCAAATCCCTACTTTAACCATGTTTTTTATCTTCAATCGGCCGGTTCCGAAAATAATCGCGTTGGGCGGGGTCGCCACCGGCAACATGAAGGCAAACGAACAAGAAAGCGTTGCCGGTATCATTAATAATAAGGGATTCACTTTAATGGTGACCGCCAGGGATCCCAGGATCGGCAAAAACATTTGGGCCGTTGCCGTGTTGGAGGTTAGTTCGGTTAAAAAAGTGACGAACAAACAAATTGCCACTACAATCAATACCGGGGACAATTCTCCGATACCCGCAAAATGCTGTCCCAACCAGCGGTCCAATCCCGATTCCTTAAATCCGCTTGCCAATGCAAACCCACCGCCGAACAACAACACGATATCCCAGGGCAATTTCGCGGCGATATCCCAATCGAGGATCCGCATCGACGAGGAACCGGCGGCGGGTATGAGAAACAGGATCGTCGCCATCATGATGGCGACGGTGCCGTCGTTAAAATAACCGGGGTTCGCAAAAAGCTGGGACCAGCCGGGAAGGAAGAAATCGCCCACCTGGATTCTCGCCCGCGTTAACCAAAGCAAAGCCAGTAAAACGAAGTCCACCAGGACGATTTTCTCTTCATACGACATGGGACCCAATTTTTTATATTGCTTCTCAAAAATGCCAACATCCAGTTTAAACCGAT
>JALUUH010000030.1 GCA_027021445.1 Gammaproteobacteria bacterium | reverse complement strand
TTAACAGCCGATCGATCTGACTGTCAAAGAGCGCGATATCGTGACAAATCAGGAATGCGACACAATGTTAAAAGACGACTCGCTTCAAAGGCCCACGATTCCAAAAAAATGGTCCAGACTGCCACATATCGCAGCTTTTATTGTCATACTGTTAACAAACTTCATTACAAATAGCGCAGAATCCGCAACAACATATCGACTAAACCCGGGCGATCAGCTACACATTTCGGTATGGGGCGAGGAAGATTTGCAACAGGAAGTGTTGATTCTACCTGACGGAACCTTCGCCTTCCCACTGGTTGGCACAATACAAGCCGCAGGCAAGGATCTTTCTACACTGCAGAAAATAATTACAAGAAAACTTCAGCCCTATATCCCTGACGCCACAGTCACCGTTAGCGTTACACAAACCAGTGGAAACATGGTTTACATCATTGGCAAGGTTAATCAACCTGGAACCTACACGCTTATTCGACCAACAGATGTGATGCAAGCGTTAAGCCTCGCCGGTGGTCTTGCACGTTTTGCGAAAGAGGACGAGATCCGCATCCTCCGCCGAAAAGACAACAAGCAAGTGAGCATATCATTCGACTATGGCAAAGTCATAACCGGTCAGGACCTTGAAAGCAATATTTTATTATTCAGCGGGGATACCATCATTGTTCCATGAAACAAACATTTAACGAACAAACCCACAGCCATGAAAAAACCTGGTTCATAATCCTGATCCTCGCGTCCTACATTCTGCCTGCAAGCAGCACAGCACTCCAATGGCGGTCTGACTCCTCTTATGGCGCCGAAATCGAATACACAGACAATTTGTTCATGGTTGCTGATTCCACCACGGCAGACACCTACCTATATGGTGACGTAAATCTACGCCTGATTGGACAATCAGACATACGCAGCATCATCATAGAAGGCGGCGTTCGCTTACAACGCCTGCAACGAACAAAACAGGCAAACAATGAATTCTATTCAGCCGGGCTCTACTATGACGATGTCTACAACTGGGGAAGTCTTGCGTTGTCGGCCAGCTACGACGAGGCAAGCATCCGAACAACTGACCTCTTCACAATCGGAACACAACCAATTTTCATTTTTGGTAAACGTCGCTCGACTTCTGTACAACCTCTTGTAGAGATTGACGTTAACGAAACAAACCGATTGGCGCTTTCCGCTGCCTACGATAAAAACCGCTATGACCTGAATATTTTAACTGATTATATCAACTATCTACTCGGTATTGACTGGTACTATAACGTCACTGAAAACATTGAAATTGATATCCAGGCTCTGGCTCAACGATACGACAGCCTCGACAACCTCTCAGATTACGACTATGGTAGTACGCTCATAATCACCGATATCTCAAGCAACGATCACTGGCAGATTCAAGTCGGTGGTGGTATCGGCTACATACTCAGAAACTATGGTCAAAATTACAATACGTTCCTTGGCTTGCTACGTGCAACGTATGAAAAAGAATATTCTCAATATTATTCACTGGCAGAATCAAGTTTACAACCCACATCTACAAGAGGCATCTCTCACCTCACGAGAATCATCCTTGGTTATCGCCACTCAATATCTGATGAGCGGATAATAAGTACTGAACTCAGCGCCTCACGGAGTCGTCTTGTTGATGCTTCACCTGTTTACGAAAATGACGTCTTGACATTTAACTTGGGATACAACGGTTACCTGTCAGAACTATTAGTATGGGAAATTAGATACTATTTTGTCAACAATCGATCATCTCTCGATAATCGCAACAGAAGGTCCAATTCATTATTTCTTTCTCTGACGATGGAATTTGATGAACAATAAATCATGGAGCAACAAGGCAAAACAATTATCGATTATCTGGATATACTTCGTAAGGAGTACAAACTCTTTCTTGTTCCTTTTGTCTTGATATTGTCGCTTGGTGTCCTTTTCGCACTTACACTACCCTCAATATATCGTTCTGAAGGATTAATACTTGTTGAGTCACAACAGATTCCAGACGACCTCATACGCTCGACAATTACAAGTTATGCAGATGAAAGAATTCAAATCATTCGTCAAATTGTAATGACAAGAGAAAATCTTCTACGGATAATTGACAAATACAACCTCTACGAAAACCAAAAAAAATCAGGAGCTAATGATGCTGAACTACTCGAGCTGATTAGAAAAAACATTTTCGTAAACCTCAGAAACGGTTATGGCCCTGCTCGAAACCGTCGCCAAAACAGCCTGACCTTCTCTGTTGCCTTTGAACACCCAAAACCAGCTATAGCCCAAGGCGTTGCAAATGAACTTGTCACATTGTTCCTTCAGGAAAACCTGAAAAATCGTACTCGCCGAGCGACTGAAACTACTGATTTTTTGATTAGTGAAGCTGAGAAACTCCGTCAACAAATCAACGTCATAGAACAGCAGGTCGCTGAGTTTAAGCAAAAAAACGAGCGCAGCTTACCGGAAAATCTTGATTTAAATAACCAGATGCTAGAACGCGCTCAAGCAGCATTCAATGAACTTGAACGTGACATCAAGGCACAGCAAGAGCAAGTCTCATACCTCGAGGTTCAACTTGCAACAATAGAGTCAACTGCACCAGAAGATGAAAATACACCTCTTACACCACAACAACAACTTGCACTTGCCCGCAGTCAATATAATCGTCTCAAACAACGATATGGCCCTAAACACCCTGACATAATCAAACTTCAACGCCAAATCACCGAGCTTGAACAACTCACAAGTAACTCGAAAAATAAACTTGGTATCCCAGATTCCGAAAATCCGGCTGTTCTTCTTATTCAGGCAAGAATACGAGCATCAGAGGAAAGAATTGCATCATTGATCAGACAACGCGATTCTTTACAGGAAAGAATTCATGAATTGCAAAATCGAATTTTGCAAACCCCACAAGTTGAAAGAGGACTAAAAGCACTTGAGCGAGACTATGAAAATCTTCTGACTAAATATGATGAATTGATGCGAAAAGCAACTGAAGCCAAGCTTTCAAAAAGCATGGAGGAACAAAGTAAGGCGGAACGGTTTACACTAATCGAAAGTCCCGTTTTTCCGGAAAAACCAATTAGACCTAATCGCAAAAAATTATTATTTTTGAGCTTTATTCTTGCATTCGGCGGTGGTATCGGCCTTGTTATTGCCAAAGATGAACTGCGTGGAGGGATACATTCCGTTAGACAGTTAACACGAGTTACAAAAACTGTGCCACTGGTAGCAATAGGTTATATTGATAATGAGAATGACAAGGCTAGAAGAAAGCGATTTTTTCGCTACAATTTAATAGGTATAACCATACTTGTTATATTAATTATTACTATAATACATTACACATACAAACCAATTGATGAAATCGTTTATATTATTCGCTCACGATTCTAGAGCTGAGAATCATCCTCATGGCACATGATCATTTCAAAAAGGCTTTGGAACTGGCTCGCTTTCAATCCTCAAAGCGCGATCAACCTCATTCCCGCAAACTAAAGACTATCAAAAATGACAAAAGGCAAATGAGTGAT
>JALUUH010000029.1 GCA_027021445.1 Gammaproteobacteria bacterium | reverse complement strand
TCAAAGCATGGCGCATTTCCAGATCAAGATGATTAGTGGGTTCATCGAGCAATAATAAGTTAGGTTGTTGGTAAATAAGCAATGAGAGCACGAGTCGCGCTTTCTCCCCCCCTGAGAAAGGAGCAATGGTTTCATTCACTTTATCGCCGATAAAATCAAAACCTCCTAGAAAGTTGCGCAGGTCTTGTTCTTTCGCCTTTTTATCTAGCTGTTGAAGATGCCAAAGTGGTGATTGATCACTACGTAATTGTTCCAATTGGTGTTGTGCAAAATATCCAATTTTTAAATCTTGTGCGGCAATATAATTGCCGCTTTGCGCTTTTATTTCACCTGCAAGAAGTTTAATTAATGTGGATTTTCCAGCGCCATTGGCGCCCAATAAACCCAGTCTGTCTCCTGGTTGCAGGGTGAGATCAATTTTATTAAGTATGAGTTTATCCGCATAAGCCACTTGCACTTCATCAAGGCGAAGCAAGGGGCGGGGGAATTTATCATGCTGTTTAAAGCTAAAGTGGAAAGGTGAGTCTACATGAGCGGCGGCAATCAATTCCATTCGCTGCAAAGATTTTACCCGGCTTTGGGCTTGTTTTGCTTTACTTGCTTTCGCCCCAAAGCGGCGAACAAAGTCTTGCATGTGGGCGATTTCTTTTTGTTGTTTTTCATACGCAGAAGCTTGTTGCGAAAGTTGAATGGCGCGAAGTTTTTCGAAATCACTATAGTTACCAGTATACAGTTTGAGGGATTGTTGCTCTATGTGTGCAATATGCGTTGTTATGCTATCCAAAAAATCTCGGTCATGGCTGATGAGCAGTAAGGTTCCTTGGTATTGTGTTAACCAATTTTCTAACCACATGACGGCATCTAGGTCTAGGTGGTTGGTGGGTTCGTCGAGTAATAGAATATCTGAGCGACACATTAATGCTTGGGCTAGATTGAGACGCATTCGCCAACCTCCCGAAAAATGACTCGTGGCTTGTGATAACTGGTTTGTCGTAAACCCAAGGCCATGTAGCAACGCGGAAGCCCGGCTATTCGCAGTATAGGCGTCAATGGTTTCTAATTGCTGATAGAGTTGTGCTATTTTTTCACCTTGATCAAGCTGTTGGGCTTGCTCTAGCTGCTGCTGCAATAGCATCAGTTCTTGATCGCCTTGCAGTGCATATTCGATGGCAGGAATTTCGCTAGCCGGTGTTTCTTGTGCAACATGGGCGATAGCCAGTTGGCGCGGAACGTCTAATTCACCACTATCGACATCAATTTTTCCTAAAATTAATGCAAACAGGCTTGATTTTCCGGTGCCATTAGCGCCCGTGATACCCACTCTTTGACCGGGATGAATAATGATGCTGGTTTTGTCTAAAAGTAGTTTAGATCCCCGTCTTAGGGAGAGCTGTTTTAAATTTATCATTGGTTTAGGTGAATGCGTATAATGCCAAGTTCTTCCCTACCACGTTTTCTACCAGCTGGGTCACTATGGCCTCTGGTGTTTACCGTGAAGTGGGTCTTGAGTAGAGAGCTTGTTCATTTCGTTTTGTTTGTTTTAATGCTGGGCTCGGCCTTTTTAACCCGAATTTTATTTCCACCGACTTCTTGCTTATTAAGGATTTTCATTGCTATTTTAGCATCACCTTGTTTAGGCATTTCTACAAAACCAAAACCTTTAGAGGCACCGGTTTTTTTATCCATTACCAGGGTGCAGGACTGTACAGTGCCATAAAACTCAAACATCGCTTTCAGTTCTTCTTCCGTGGTGGTTCGAGCAAGATTACGTATAAGTAGTTTCATATGGGCCGTGTCTTATTAGCTTGAATTCAATGATTATCTCTGTAGCGGTCTACTGAGAAAATTTGGATTATGCAACCCCCTGGCTGAGAAGGTAGTCTTCGTAACTTCCGCTGAAATTTTTAATACCAGTGGGTGACATCTCTATAATACGGGTCGCAAGTGATGAAACAAATTCTCTATCATGGCTGACAAAAATTAAAGTACCTGGATAGTTTTCTAAGGCGAGATTGAGTGCTTCGATAGACTCCATATCCAAATGATTAGTGGGCTCGTCCATTATTAATACATTCGGTTTTTGCATCATGAGCTTGCCAAAAAGCATACGGCCTTGCTCACCACCCGAAATTTTTGTGACGGATTTCTTAATTTCATCTTGTGAAAAAAGCATGCGTCCGAGTACAGCACGGATTGATTGTTCATCATCACTTGGGGTTTTCCATTGGCTCATCCAGTCGAATAAGGACATATCCTGTGTAAAATCGCTGGCATGATCCTGTGCATAGTAGCCTATTTTAACATTCTCAGACCATTTCACTCTTCCAGTGTCGGGTTCTAATTCTGTGACTAATGTGCGTAATAATGTTGTTTTGCCGATTCCATTTGTTCCTATGACGGCAATGCGTTCGCCGACTTCGGCTAAAAGATTGAGACCTTTGAAAAGTGGTTTATCTGCATATCCTTTACTGAGGTTTTCTATTTCAATTGCATTACGATAGAGTTTTTTGTCTTGCTCGAAGCGGATAAAAGGACTCTGGCGACTTGATGGTTTTACTTCTTCGAGCTGAATTTTGTCGATTTGTTTGGCTCGCGAAGTTGCTTGTTTTGCTTTGGATGCATTGGCTGAGAAGCGACTTACAAAAGTTTGAAGTTCTGAAATTTGAGCTTTTTTCTTAGCGTTATCGCTAAGTAGGCGTTCCCTCGCTTGGGTTGATGCGGTCATGTAGTCATCATAATTGCCGGGGTATAGACGAAGCTCACCGTAATCTAGATCTGCCATATGGGTGCAAACACTGTTCAAAAAATGTCGATCATGAGAAATAATAATCATGGTGCAATTGCGTTCGTTAAGCACTTTTTCTAGCCAACGAATAGTGTTGATATCGAGGTTATTGGTGGGTTCGTCGAGTAACATGATGTCTGGGTTTGCGAATAATGCTTGGGCAAGTAATACACGTAATTTCCAACCAGGGGCAACGGCGCTCATTAGGCCGTGGTGCTGCTCTAGTGGGATTTCTAAGCCCAATAATAATTCGCCAGCACGGGATTCAGCGGAATAGCCATCAAGTTCGGCGAATTCGACTTCCAGCTCGGCTACTTTCATTCCATCTTTTTCACTCATTTCAGCCAGCGAATAGATGCGGTCACGTTCTTGTTTTATTTGCCAAAGATGATCATGCCCCATGATGACAGTATCAAGCACTGTATTGTTTTCAAAGGAAAACTGGTCTTGGCGAAGTTTGCCGACACGTTCATTTAGGTCAATAGATACATTGCCAGTTGAAGGCTCTAGGTCGCCGCCTAAAATTTTCATAAAGGTGGATTTTCCGCATCCATTGGCGCCAATCAAACCATAGCGGTTTTGGTTGCCAAATTTAACGGAAATGTTTTCAAATAAGGGCTTAGCCCCAAATTGCATAGTTATGTTTGCTGTCGTAATCAAGAGGAGGCTTCCGAGGTGTTAATGTCTAATAAAACGGGCGCGCATTATGCCACAGCGGTCTCGGTACTCCAACAATCTTGTAGTGATTCGTCGGAATTATAAATCAGGGTTAGTGGCCATATTAATGGACGACACGGCTTAGCTATTCAAGCAAAAACTGGTTTTAATTCAATGTTTTTCCTGGAAATTAACACATTTTATCGTTGGGTTTTAGTTTGTTATTAGTTCTAGTAGATAATGAGTTGTTAACTGAGTCGTATATTGGTAGGCTTATACTTTGTTCGTATTCTATCGCTATTGAAAAGCATGTTGATGGATTATGAGCTATAATTCAAGCAGTGAACCTATTTTGTAGCGGCTAGTAAGTTGAGAATGATTCCTGTTATATCTTTCTCCTTATTATTCGGCATAATATTCGCTCTAGATAACTTCTTCATACTTTTAGGAATATATTTAATGAATACTGGTACTGTGAAATGGTTTGACGCGACTAAAGGCTTTGGTTTTATTACTCCAGAAGATGGTAGCAAAGATATTTTTGTACATCATACGGCTATTACAGGATCTGGCTACAAGAGTTTGGATGAGGGACAGCGAGTCCAATATTCTGTTACAAATGGCCCAAAAGGCCCGTCAGCTGCAGATGTAAGCCCAGCGTAGAGTCGGTGCAAACAAGCCGGTGTTAATAAAGAACCCTGCCTACGGCGGGTTTTTTTTGTTTAGCAGACTTGCAATGAAAAATTGTTTTAGCTATACACTGAATCGCTTTTATTAGACTAAGCTGTTTGCTTCAGTTTTGGGCCGATCAATGTTTGAAAATTCCTAATAAATAATGACATTTTCCTCGCTTGGTTTATCTGATTTAATTGTTCGAGCGCTGAGTGAGAAAGGTTATAAACTGCCGACGCCAATACAGGCTCAAGCAATCCCTACGATTCTTGCAGGGCGTGACGTTATGGCTGTAGCGCAAACGGGGACGGGAAAAACAGCAGGATTTACCTTACCGCTTTTACAGCTACTTACTCACGGGCGTTCAGCACAATCAAATACTATTCGGGCATTAGTGTTAACACCTACACGTGAATTGACTGCACAAGTTGAGACTAATGTTAATCAATATAGCAAGCATCTTAATTTGCGTTCTACGGTCGTGTATGGCGGTGTAAAAATAAACCCGCAAATGATGAAATTACGACGTGGTGTGGACATATTGGTCGCCACGCCGGGTCGCTTATTAGATTTGTACCAGCAGAATGCGATTAAGTTTAATCGATTAGAAATTTTAGTGCTTGATGAAGCGGATCGAATGCTTGATATGGGTTTTATCAATGATATAAATAAAATTTTGTCATTACTACCAAAGCGTCGCCAAAATTTAATGTTCTCAGCCACTTTTCCCCCCGAAATTCGTCAGCTAACCAAAACGTTATTGAATGACCCAGTGGAAATCGATGTAAGTCCTCGTAATACCACCGTGGCCGCAGTGAAACAAACTGTTTATCCGGTGGATAAAAGCAATAAGTCCAAATTATTGGCGAGTTTGATTCATGAAAATGACTGGAATCAAGTATTAGTTTTTACTCGAACTAAGCGCGGCGCAAATCGGCTGGTTAAACAGTTAGAAAGTAATAAGATTAATACAAGCGCTATTCATGGCGATAAAACCCAAAGTGCACGAACCAAGGCTTTGGCTGAGTTTAAGAACGCACAAGTTAGAGTCCTAGTGGCGACCGATATCGCTGCAAGAGGTATTGATATCTCCGAACTACCACATGTCATCAATTTTGACTTGCCAGATTTAGCTGAAAACTATGTGCACAGAATCGGTCGCACTGGCCGGGCTGGTTCTGTTGGAGAGGCTATTTCTTTAGTGAGTGCGGATGAAGTAGAAGCTTTGTCCAGTGTGGAAAATTTGATTGGAAAGTTGTTGCCGAGGAAGCTCATTGATGGTTTTGAGCCTGATCACTTAGTTCCGGAAACTCGATTAAGCAAAAAAAAAGCAAAGCCTCCCAAGTCTAAAAAAAAGAAACTAAAATCGCTAGACCTTGCGAAAAAAGGCTTAGGAAAATCTTCACCCCGGAAACCAAAGAGCAAACGCAGCCAGTCATCCATTGCGCAAGGCAAGTCGGATAAAAAAAGGAATAGAAAATCTAAATAGGTCTATAATTACTCAGTAATCGCTCAAAAAAAGAGTAACTATTTGTTTTCGTTGATGAACTGGTGTTTGTCAGCGACTCTTTTCCAGCGCGAGAAGAATCCATTGCTGGTTTCAATAGCCAAAACACTCCATTGAGCATTTGGGGTTAGCCATGAAAAATAATTTGCCGTATCGACTACTGGCTCACCGAAGTCATATTCGGGAAGGTGATTTTTCATAGTGCTTAACGCAGTTTGGTAAGTTCCCTTTGTTACGGGTGACCGGGGTATGTATTCATCATATGTTTTAAGAACCAATGTTTTGGTTATTTTTCGAGATTGCTTGTCTTCCACATCCGTTTGATAAAGCACTGATACATAATTTGGAGTGCTGAGAGTGACATCTTCCAGAAGATTTTTAACCTTGTCTGATCGCGATAACATGTGTTCGGGAGGGTCGCGAAATTCTGTAAATACAATTAGCCCTACAAACATAATAGTTAAAGTAAAAATGACTGCTTTCATAATGTTTTTTTCGATTAAATGTAATAGTAATAGTTTGTATTCAGCCTCGGACAGGCTCCTAGGAGATCCAAGGCACTTCAGTAATTCAAATCAGCTGGCATCATAAACTGCATTTTATCTCATGTATACTTAGGGGGTAGGTTTTCGTTGTAAGAGATAAGCTTTTGTTAGGTCGTTCAGGTAATCTCCCGTCCATTTACCGAAGAAATTCATATCCCGTGTTGTGTAGTGAGGAAATTCGTATTGGGCTGAAGTCATTATATATCCTATATAATCACCATTAAAGGAAGTCGGCCAAATGTAGGTTTTATTGTTATTTCCCCAGCGTATTAGTTTGTTTGCTAATTGCTCTGAGTAGTCGGCTGGAAAGCCTGCAAATACTAAGTCTCCTATTCGCAATACATGGATGTAGGTGTTTTCATCATGTAAAAGCAATTTGAATAATCGAGGGTTGAGTTTCCAGTTTTCGTTTATGTGGAAAACAGAATCTGGCAGTTTAACTGCTAATATATCGGCTGAAATGCTGACCTCAGATGCTTGATAGATTTTACTTTGAAGCTTGTCCTTAGTTAATTCTGCGTATAGTTTTTCCGCATAGTTTTTTATGGTTTGTTCAAGTGCTAGATTATTATCAAGCTGTGGTGAAGAATTTCCACCCACTGCACCCGCAGCAAACGCGGCGATGCATTGGCAGCGCTGTTCCATAATAGCGGCTAATATTCCAGGGTAGTCGCCGTTGATTTTTGTGTTAATGGATTTATATACCGTGGGATGGGCATTTACAGTGGCGATAAGGGCGAGGGTTTTTTCATCGGTGTCCAAGCTCAAAAAGTGTAGTGTGGTTTGATGTGGTACGGGTGATTCGTTTTCGTCGAATCTGCTGGGTGCCATGTTTTGCGAAGTATGTGGGTCTAATGTTGTTTGCGTATAATGAATAGTGACATTGTGCAGATTCTCCTGGCTTCGTTTTATCGCTGTGGTTAATTGGGAAACGAGTTGATTGAAATATTCATCATGAAAATTACCCAATGCAAATTCTGAAGAGAGTTTCTTAGTATAACCTCCTGGTCCAGAGTGGGTATGCGTCGCGGTAAAATAAATTTGCTCACGTTTTAGTCCTGATTTTTTTACCACTTCATCAATTAAAAATGGCAAAGGGAGTAGGAACTCAGCATTTAATATTATTACCGTTTGAGTATCATTGCTCAGGGCAATGGCGCGCGCATATACTTTTTGGCTATGTCCAGAATTAGGTCTCGATGTTATGGAGCCATATCCTCCCATGGGCACCCCGATACCTGGAGTAATATCAACTTTAGCGACACCCGCTTTTAACGGACTGGTAGCGAAGGAAGGTTTGAGTTTGTCGATTTGCTGATACGAATATTTTGCGTAATTGGAGCTGGAATAATGCTCTTGCACAATAGGGTAGGGCGCGCAATAGTAAACAAATATGACAAGAAGGATCGATGCAACCAAGAGTTTTAAGGATTTCATTATACGGTGTAATCGGCGGGTAGCACGCTCAGTACTAGATTTCAATAGTGATGTAAACGAGTATACAAGGAAAAGTGCAGGAAGGCGTAAACTTTTGAAATTACCTATTCAACAAATAACTCATTCACTTCGTTTGATGATAGATGCCCTTGTTTTCAGGGCATTTATATTAGTGGAATATATGGTAATCAATAAATCTTTGGCGCAAGACTTCAAACGCTGTATGGATAGGATCCCATGCGACTAATGCAGTCAGTAATGGGTAAGTCGCCATAAGATTCAAGCTCGCGAACCATTCGACGGTGATGGGTAGTAAATACGCTGAGATAAGTAGCATAAAGCCAAAAACCGTTCTCGCGATGCGGCTAATGATTGAGATTGTATATAACGAAATGGTACTCATATAGGACTTCCTCCGTGTTTCGTTGGTAATCCCTCCCCTCAGCGGCAGAATTACATCCTTTTTCTGCTCGCCGCAATACAACTATATACCCTGTGTTATTTAATATTATTGCGCAATTATGGGTTTATTTTATCTTAGCTGCATTCCCTTAACTGTGATCATCGGCCCAATTTGCAACTTACTTAATAGGAGCAAGCTTCGGGCCAAATATTTTTTGCTAAATACAGCGTATTTATCGGTAATATCGATATTATTATTTAATTTTTTGTCTGCAAATGAGACAAAGGCTAGGTTAAATCAGGAAGAAACAGGGTGATGTAGAGGGGGTCTTGGGATCGATATTGCATCGACAATATTTTGACATTTAATGTTTGTATCTATAGTATACGACCGCCATTTTGTCCTACCACCATTCAATGCCTCGATAGGAAAGTCGCATGATCAAACTCGTAGTTTCTACCACAAAGTCTATGAAAAACGATGTACTTTCTGGGTTAACCGTTGCATTAGCATTGGTTCCAGAAGCCGTTGCATTTGCTTTTGTTGCCGGTGTGCACCCTCTTGTTGGTTTGTATGCTGCCTTTATGGTGGGTTTGATAACTGCGGTCATCGGTGGTAGGCCTGGGATGATTTCAGGAGCGACCGGGGCGCTCGCGGTAGTAATGGTGTCATTGGTAGCTAATCACGGCGTAGAGTATTTATTTGCAGCGGTGGTGTTGATGGGTGTTATCCAAATCACGATGGGTTGGCTGCGTTTAGGTAAATTTATACGTCTTGTGCCGTACCCCGTCATGCTGGGTTTTGTCAATGGCCTCGCGATTGTTATTTTCTTAGCCCAGCTCTCGCAGTTTAAGGTAGTTGGTGAAAACGGTGAGTTGGTATGGATGTCAGGTGGCGCTTTGTGGATATTAGGCGGCCTGGTGATCTTAACGATGGCAATCATTCATTACTTACCTCGTTTTACCAAGGCTATTCCTGCTTCGCTGGCGGCAATCATTGTGGTTACTTTGTTGGTGACATTGTTAAACCTTGATACCCGTACCGTAGGAGATATGGCTTCTATAGCAGGCGGGCTGCCTGAGTTTAGTATTCCGGGTGTACCTTTTACCTTAGAAACGCTTTGGATTATTTTACCTTACTCCATTATTTTTGCGTTTATTGGTTTGATCGAGTCTTTATTAACCATGACTTTAATTGACGAGCTAACGGAAACTCGCGGCCGTGGTAACAAAGAATGTATTGGTCAAGGCGTAGCAAATGTGACCACAGGTTTCTTTGGAGGTATGGGTGGTTGCGCAATGATCGGGCAGAGTATGATCAATGTTAATTCCGGTGGCCGTGGGCGTACATCCGGTATTGCCGCCGCGTTATTCCTATTAGCATTTATATTATTTGCTTCGGGTTTGATCGAAATGATTCCACTGGCGGCATTAATTGGGGTGATGTTTATTGTGGTTGTCGGCACTTTTGAGTGGTCAAGTTTCAGAATTCTTGGCAAGGTTCCGAGATCAGATGCCTTTGTGCTGATTCTGGTTTCTGCCGTCACTGTTGCGACGGACTTAGCTATTGCGGTGATCGTTGGAGTCATTGTTTCGGCACTGGTATTTGCGTGGGATCACGCCAAACATATTTTTGTTGAATCCCGTATCGACGAGAATGGTTCAAAAATTTATGCGTTGTCGGGAGTGTTGTTTTTTGGTTCAGTACATAATTTTAAAAATTTATTCGACGTGAATAATGATCCTGAGGATGTGGTGATAGACTTTGCGAGGTCGCGGGTTGCTGATCATTCGGCGATTGAGGCAATTGATGCGCTGGCAGAAAAATATGTAAAAGCAGGCAAAAAGTTGCATTTAAAGCATTTAAGCCCGGAATGTAAGGATTTGCTTGAAAAAGCCGGTGATCTCGTTGAAATTAATGTGCTCGAAGATCCCACGTATAAAGTCGCAGATGATAAGCTTGCATAATGGATGAAAATATCGAAGATCAGCTGGTAACGATTAGAGATTTTGTACGTTACGGGATAAGCCTGTTTCAGCAAAATGCATTATATTTTGGCCATGGCACGGATAACGCGTTAGACGAAGTTTCCTTTCTTATTTTATTTTCCCTCCATTTACCGCACGATATGCCGGGCCACTTCATGGATTCTCGTCTGCTGGATAGCGAAAAACAACATATTTTGGAAATGTTTCGCCTGCGTGTCGATAAGCGTATTCCTGCGCCATATATAACCAATGAGGCCTGGTTTGCCGGCTTATCTTTTTTTGTCGATGAGCGTGTATTAGTGCCACGTTCGCCAATAGCAGAATTAATAAATAATAAGTTTCAGCCCTGGCTTGATATTGACAATGTAGAAAATATTTTAGACCTATGTACCGGCAGTGCGTGCATTGCAATAGCGTGTGCTTATCAGTTTCCGGGCGTTGAGGTTGATGCACTTGATGTTTCTAAGGATGCCTTAGACGTTGCCAGAATTAATATCGAAGAACACAATATGCAAAACCAGGTGCATCTCGTTGAATCCAATTTATTTGCAGCACTCGGCGGGAAAAAATATGATTTAATCGTCAGTAACCCCCCCTATGTCGATGAACAAGAATTATCGGTTATGCCGCAAGAGTTTCATCATGAACCTGAGATAGGTTTAGGTTCTGGCGGTGATGGACTGGATATTACTCGGCAGATTTTACAGCAAGCGACTCATTATTTAACAGATAACGGCGTGCTTATTGTGGAAGTAGGGGTAAGCGATGAATCGCTAATTGAGCAATTTCCAAATGCACCCTTTACTTGGCTGGACTTTGAGCATGGCGGTACAGGTGTTTTTTTATTGCATAAATCAGATTTAGATACTTTTTTTAAGCCACTTATTTGATTTTATCAATTCCCTTCCGTTTTTACTTCTGGGTTACCGTTCTAACTCACGATTCTGGGTTATAATGAATAAATTTGTAACTTAATATGCATTGATAGAGAGCTATGTCAGGAAATTCATTTGGAAAGTTATTTACCGTAACCACCTTTGGGGAAAGTCATGGCCCTGCACTTGGGGGGATTATTGATGGCTGTCCTCCTGGTTTACCCTTGTCAGAAGAGGATCTCCAGCGTGATTTGAACCGTCGTAAACCGGGAACTTCACGTCATACTACACAACGGCGAGAAGCAGATCAGGTTAAGATTTTGTCCGGTGTATTTGAAGGGAAAACAACTGGCACCCCGATTGGATTATTGATAGAAAACACCGATCAGCGATCAAAAGATTATACCGATATTATGCATACCTTTCGTCCTGGTCATGCGGACTATAGCTATCAGCAAAAATACGGTGTGCGAGATTATCGTGGAGGAGGCCGTTCTTCTGCGCGAGAGACGGCAATACGAGTCGCTGCGGGAGGTATTGCAAAGCTTTATTTGCAGCAGGTGTTAGGTATCGAAATAAAGGGCTATTTGTCTCAGCTTGGCCCGATTAAACCTCGTGAATTTAACTGGGCTGATGTGGCAGAGAATGTTTTCTTTTTTCCTAACTTAGCGCAAGTTGACGAGCTTGAAAGTTACATGGATGCGTTACGTAAAGAGGGTAATTCCATCGGCGCACGTATTAATGTCGTTGCAAGTGGATTGCCGCCGGGTTTGGGCGAGCCTATTTTTGACCGTTTAGATGCTGATATTGCACATGCACTGATGAGTATAAATGCCGTGAAAGGGGTGGAAATTGGTGCAGGGTTTGGTTGTGTAGAACAGAAAGGAACCGAACATCGAGATGAAATAAGCCCCGAAGGATTTTTAAGTAATAATGCGGGAGGAATACTAGGCGGTATTTCTACCGGACAAGATATTGTCGCGAGCATTGCGCTGAAGGCAACATCAAGTCTGCGTTTGCCTGGGAAAAGTATCGATAACAAGGGTCAGGCGGTTGATGTAGTCACTAAAGGTCGTCATGATCCCTGTGTGGGTATACGAGCTACACCTATTGCCGAGGCGATGTTAGCGATAGTGCTTATGGATCACTTTTTACGCCAGCGTGGGCAAAACCAAGCCGTCGTTTCTACGACGCCGGTTGTCCCGGCATCTCCTATTATCGACCGACCTTAATGATGGAATCAACAGTGACGCCACCGTATTGGCGTCTCTCTGGTTTTTACCTTTTCTATTTTGCCAGTCTTGGCACCTTGTTGCCTTTTATGGGCTTATATTTACAAACCCTCGATTTTACGCTGTCTGAAATTGGCGAAGTAATGGCCTTGATCATGGGTACAAAAATAATAGCGCCAAACATCTGGGGATGGATTGCGGATAAGACGGGCCGTAGTATGGTTATTGTTAAAATCGCTTCATTATTATCGCTGCTGGCTTTTATTGGTGTTTTTTTTGGAAACTCTTACGCATGGATAATGACGGTGATGTTTGTTTTTAGTTTTTTTTGGAATGCTAATTTACCTCAGTTTGAGGTGACTACCTTAAATCACCTTGGTAACGACACTCATAAATATAGTAGGATCAGACTTTGGGGATCTATAGGTTTTATTATCGCAGTGGTTACGCTTGGTCGTGTATTTGAAATATACGGTGCAGAAAGCTTTCCCTATATTGTGTTTGCCCTGCTTGGTTCGATATGGCTAAGCAGCTTGTTTATTCCTGAAGCTAAAAAACGGCGGGTGTTGACGAGCACGGATTCTTTTTTCAGCGTGGTATGCAAGCCGGGAGTCATCGCATTATTCTTAGTTTTCTTTTTGCTGCAAGCCAGTCATGGCCCTTATTATGTTTTTTTTACCATTTATCTTGAGAGTAATGGCTATACTCGAAGTGCTATTGGGTTCTATTGGGCCTTAGGTGTTTTGGCAGAAATTATTGTGTTTATGCTGATGGTAAAGTGGTTGCCGCGCTTTGGCGCAAGAAACCTTATGCTTTGGGTGGCATTCTTGACGGCATTGCGATGGGTTTTGTTAGCCTCTTTTGTCGATAGCCACCTTATTATTTTTTTCTCTCAATTATTACATGCCGCTAGCTTTGGTGTTTTTCATGCGGTGGCGATTAATCTTATTCATCAACATTTCTCTGGGAAACTGCAAGGTCGAGGTCAGGCGATATATTCGAGTCTGAGCTTTGGCGCAGGGGGCGCGGTTGGTGCTTTATATGCTGGATACCTGTGGGCAAGCTACGGTGCAAGTGTCAGCTATTATTTTGCAGCTGTTTTATGCTTGTTGGCAGCTGTTGTTATTATAATTGCTTGGGAGCGAATGACTGCCCAATCTGATAAAATCGCTGGCGAACTCAGAAAGTAATAGAGAAAAATAAAATGTCACTATCAGAAGAACAAACACGTATAGTTTGTGGAAAATTTGTAGAAAAAACATGTAAGCAAGACAAAATCTGGGGTTTAGAATCAAAAGATGGCTGGGCAATTTCTCTTTCACCAGACGATGAAGAAATTCAAGTCATACCCTTTTGGTCTGCTGAAAATAGGGCGTGGAAATATTGTATTGACGAATGGTCAGATTATAAACCCGCCGCCATTGATCGCGGAGAGTTCATCTTTGATTGGCTTAATGGAATGGCGAATGATGAGGTGATGGTGGGTTTAGATTGGTCTGACGATGCTGATGAGTTAGAAGTTGATCCCACTTTATTAGCGGAAGTTTTTGCAGCGTATACTGATTAATCTAAGATATGCTCTAAGAATGTATTAAAAATAAAGTTCAAACAATTACTTCCCTTCGGCTATTTTTATTTGCCGCCCAACTTCATTTTCTAAGTCCTGAAGTTTTTTTCTTAATGCTAGATTCCTATTTTGATATTGGAAAATTAATCGATTAGTTTGGTGGATTTCTCTATTTAGTTGTTCTATGGTCTCTTTTTCAGAAAAATCTTTCGAGTTAAAACTCGAATTGTCTACTGGCTTTAGGTTAATTTTTAGGTAAAAACCTGTCTTAAGTTTGTTGTTGACAGAGAAAGCATGTGGGTTGTTTTTTACAAGTTGCGATTTAATCTCGTACAGGCTTCGTTGAGTGGCTTTTTTAAATTCAGCAACGATGTCTTTTAGTTCATCGTTTTCAGTGGTTGGGCCATAGACAAATTGATTTTCTTTTATGTACATAAGCTGGGTCGGTATAGTCTGGTAAATTTGATTGTCGGGATTTTGATTTTCGGTTTTTGTCGGTGCGTGTTTTGAATGCCGACGAATTAACATGTCAAATGTTTGCAGTTTTTTTCCTTTCTGCCATTCAATATTTAATATAAAGCTTAACATCAGGTCTCTAATTTTTTGCGTAGACCGGATGACGATATAGGGTTGATGGTTGACGATTTGAATATAAAGTTTGAGTGTTTTGTAGACGGGGTTCCAGTCGAGTTTTTGTGATTTATAATATTGCTTGTTTTGTAATGAAACACTGAGTGATGCGAGCTCACTTTCAGAAGCATTATTTAACGGAATTTGCGCATGTAGTGGTTCAGAAAAATGCGATAATAGTTTAATTTCACCGATGATTATTGCATGAACGGTAGTGGAGTGGGTCGAAATTAATGCAAGCAACATAGTTGCAATGACAAACAGTGGTTTCATAAAGAAGTTTATAGCACACAAAGTCTCCTAGGGAGAATACCCAGGGATATTGTTTAAATCTATATCATCAATTTGATCGGCATGGAGAAATTTTTTGGCGTATGAGAGATATACTTTTTCACGCACAAAAATATCAAATAAATCAGGGTCAATATGCTTATCGAGCTTCATTTTTCCCAGTATAGTCAACGCGACAGATAATGACATGGCTTTTTTATAAGGTCGATCAGCCGCAGTGAGTGCTTCGAATATATCGGCGATACACATTAGGCGTGTTTGAATTGACATTTGATCACCCGTTAAGCCATTAGGATATCCTTTTCCATCCATTCTTTCATGATGTCCTCCTGCAATTTCAGGCACATTTTTAAGATGTTTTGGAAAGGGTAGTGAGTGCAACATTTTTTGAGTCATTACGATGTGGTCGTTGATGATTTTTCTTTCTTCGAATGTCAGGGTTCCTCTGGGTACACAGAGATTGTAGATTTCATTTTCTGTTAATAGCTTATCCGAGTGTTTTAATAAGTTTTTATGGGTAAATTTTCCAATATTAAGCACTCTTTGCTTATCCTCTTCTGTCATAAATTCACTTCCGATGTTTGCTTTGCTGAGAAACTCGAGATCGCTATCCAGTTTATTAATCAGCGTTTCATATTCCTGATCCGTATTTGTTAGCTTATGATTTGTTGCCGTGGCGCTAGTTGAGGAAGATGCGAGTTTTGTTTCGAGTAAATGAATTTTTGCATTTTTTTTCATGATATCAAACCGGGCTTTGATGAGTTCAATGCGATCAAATATTGTTTCTAGCTTAGTTGCTTTATCAACCACATGAACGGGTGTGGTGATTTTTCCGCAGTCATGCAGAAGTGACGCAATTTTAAGTTCGTATAATTCAATATCTGATAAGGTTTTATCGGCTAGTACGCCGGTGTTGGTATTATTGATAGCGTGCGCTATTGCAGTGGCTATTTCGGGTACACGACGACAATGCCCCCCTGTATAGGGTGATTTAGCATCAATTGCGGTAGCGATAACTTCGATAAATCGTTCTAAGAGATTGCGTAATTCCTCAATGAGTGACTGATTGG
>JALUUH010000028.1 GCA_027021445.1 Gammaproteobacteria bacterium | reverse complement strand
TAAACGCCGACTAACCGCAGATTTTGCAATCCCGAGGCGATTTGCTGCGCCACTGATGCTACCCGCCTCCACGACGCGGATAAAGGTATCCATGCGCGCAAAACGATCCATAATCAGCACCCCTCTATTGTTGCCAATTTAAGAACAATCATTTCTCATGATGACTGTTTATTCTTTATATCGCAACCCCGATAATACTTCCAAGGTTAAATTAACAAGCAAGTACAAAAGCCTGAAACCGAAAAGGAGAGCATTATGAATAAGCAAGCAACTACCATACGATTTTTCCCCGCGATGACGGTTCCAGAAGGTGCGGGCGTGACTGTGCAGCGCACGATTGGCACACCGGCAATCCGCAATTACGACCCGTTTATGCTCCTGGATCATTTCAGTAGCGATAATCCGGATGAGTATATTGCGGGGTTCCCGTCTCATCCTCATCGTGGTTTCAGCACGTTCACCTATATGATTGATGGCCACATTGAGCACCAAGACAGCATGGGAAACACAGGTAACTTAGGGCCAGGTGGCGCGCAACTTATGAAAGCAGCCAGCGGGGTAATTCATTCAGAAATGCCTAAACAAGACGATGGTTTAATGCGCGGTTTTCAATTATGGATCAACTTACCCGCAGCCAACAAAATGGAGACTCCCGAGTACCAGGAATATGAATCAACGGCCTTTCCTGTCATCGAAACCTCGGACTACCGCGTTAAGGTGTTGATCGGAAAATTTAGCAATGAAAACTCACCGATTGCGGATGACATTACGCATGTTTCGTATTTCGACGTACAAGTAAAAGCAGGCAAACGTTTTCAGCATGAACTGCCAATTGAAAACAATAGATTCCTATTTGTATTTGAAGGAAGTGGACTGCTGCATGGAAAAAACGTACCACTGAATACGCTGGTTACTTTAGGAGTCGGCGATAACACACCGGATTTTGTGGCCGGCGAGCAAGGTGCTCGGTTTGTGGTAATTAGTGGAAAACCGATTAATGAACCCATCGTCCAATACGGCCCGTTTGTTATGAACACACGGGAAGAAATTGATCAAGCCATGCAAGATTTTCAAGCGAATAATTTTGTGCGCGATAAAGCGTGGGTTAATCGCAGTAAATAGTTCCACTTTTCGAAACCTTTGCGCGATTCATATTTTTCGTACAAAGATCTCATTTCATAATAGCAGGTTTTTCTTTAAATGAATGCCGACACCCGCAGATGATTATTTTATTATTTTTCAGATAAAGAAACGAATGCTTTCGCATGCTCAAATGCGGCACGTTTAGAATTTGAATTCGAAGCTAGCGCTAGAAGCTTTTTATAATAAAATACTGCTTCCTTTTTATTCTTGATCACCTCAGCTGCTTGTCCAGCTCCATATAAGCTATTAAAACGATTTGGTGTTTTTTCTAATGATGACTGGTATTCAGCGAATGCTTTTTCAGGTTTTCCTATCTCAATAAGTAAATCACCAAGAAGTTCGCGAGCTGGAATGACTTGCCCAGGCGTGATGGGATGCTTATAAGTAGACGCCTCCATTTCAACTGCACTCTGCATAGTTTTTAAGGCTTGTTCTTTTTCTCCCTGAAGAGATTGTAGCCATGCCTTTGCTGCAGTATGCTGAATTTCAATCTGAATGCTCCAGTATACGCTTTTATTTTTCATTCTATCTCGTAATAATGATGTGCTCCTGGGTGGTTGGGCCATTTCGTCAATACTTTTTCTACTATGGCTCCGGCCTCTTCAAGGCCGGCATAATTTTTTTTCGATGAAGGAGAAGCTGCGATATTAAAATACTCATACGACATCCGTGCGAGCGCATAAAAAGAACCTGCTTCAGGATCATCTGGAAACTGTTGGTAAACATCCCGCCAGCCAGCATCAAAGCTTGCAAGACGCTCTTATTCACTGCGCGTCCAGCCATCTTTATAATATGATTTAACAGCACGAATGAAGAGCAAATTTTTTTGTTGTTTTGAGCTAGGTTTTTCGCCTTAGTGAGTAGTTTTAGTCCCTCTTTCATTTTGGCTTCGTTGGAAACTGGGAAACTGATAATTCCAAGTTTGTTTCCATGGGGTTGGCTATAAACTGGATTAATCCAACTTGTTAGAATTAGAACCCAAAGAAAAACTCACTTTGATTCAAAAATCATAATATTAAACTTCTTTAGTTGCTTAGGTTTCATAATTTAGCTATCCGGGTTAATTAACTGATGTTTCGCACCAAGGCCCAAAACAGTTATTATACAAAGATGAACAAAAATGATATTTTCGATTTATATACTGATTATTTAATCACCTCCTTCAGCGCAACAACAGCGACAGGACTCTCGTCAATGCTTGATGGATCTGTCAGTCATGATCAAGTAAGTCGATTCCTCTCTAAACAAGATTTTACGTCAGAAGATCTTTGGATGGCGCTATGTCTTGGCTGACAGCTGGTTTTCCTCTACCGAGAATATGAAATTCATCCATCAGGAACTCGAAAAATGCTTCATTTTAGCATTGAAAAGCAATCGTCTTGTGGCGTTAAGCTTGGCCGATAAACAACAAGGTCGTTATGTGCATATTGATACACTAGCGTGATCAGAAAAGCCGGTACGAGGCTGGGTGAAAGGGCTAGAATTTCCGGTACTTTTACATCGCCAAGTCTTTACGAACAAGGATGAAAGTACAGGGACACTTTATCTGATTACGAATGATTTAGAAGTCACTGCAACGATCATTGAGGCAATCTACAAAAAACGGTGGAAAGTCGAAGTGTTTCATAAAAACATTAAATCGAACACCGCTTTGGCGAAGTCACCCACCAAAGTTGTCCGGACTCAAACAAATCATATTTTTATGTCGCTCTATGCAGCGGCTAGATTAGAGGTGTTGAGTATAAAACAAAGGCTCAATACGTTTGCGTTGAAAAACAAACTTTACATTAAAGCGATTCGACTAGCTTTCGAGGAGCTACAGACTCTCAAGGATATAACTGCGCAACATCAGTTACCTTAAAAAGAACATCGCTGTATGGCTGGGGACTAATCAGTATGCCGATGTTAAGCAGGCGTCTTAGGCCATGGGTATAAGCCGACAAGATTGAATATTATTATTTGCTAATAATGGACGGTGAGCTATTAAAAAAGCTCAGTATGTATTTCAGGGTCTTAGCTTATCAGTAATTCAACTTCGACTAAATGAGGCGAATATTGAGCATATTTAACGAATTTAATCGGAAAATCTAGCCACAATGGATTGGTCACAGTAGGTCAGTCTGTTCTCAGACAGGTTCCTAGATTCAAACCTAACCCAGTATGAGCCATAACGCCGTCAATAGGCATATTAGCTATTCCTCTTTCTACGCGAAAATCCTAACGCAACCATGCCAAGAGCCATTAATGCTAACCCAGTGGGTTCGGGAATTTTATTAACTGTTATTCGGACGATCATATCTTGGTAATCTCGATCTCCACCGGCTCCCCCATTTAGATCAAGATCCTCCCAGCCTAATATGTATTGATTTTCATATTCTTCTATTTTAAAAATGGCAACTTGATAGTCATTTTCAGTATTGTTCTCGTTTTCAGTATACATACGGTTAGAAGTACTACCGTTTGGATCAATATAAAACCCGAAATCCATAACACCACCAAAATTAACGGTACTGCTAGCTCCCACGCTATTACTACCTGAAAATATCTGACCTGAGTTAGTGAGATCATTCGTATCGTACCACCCGAAGGTAGTGTTATTTTTATAACCTGCAAGTTCCTCTAATATGATACTCACAACACCACTACCAAACCATGAGTCAATATCGCTAGACCCAAAACCATTGACCAAGGTCAAGTTAACATCGCCACTAAATTCACTATCTAGCCCAGTTAATACTTGCTCAACCTGCATAGGAGGACTATCCCATGAAATTCCATACGATATAGAAGAGCCATTACGATCAATAATCACCATTGCTGAAGCTGCAAAAGGTAACAACAGAATGCTCGCAAGTACTATAAAAAAGATTTTTTTCATTGCTATTTCCTGAGTTCGAAATACTAAGAAGCTATTTAGACTCAGCACTATAGCTTTCTTTTCTTAATCGTCGCTTTAATATTCAAATAACATCAAATGATCGCTTTTAACTCTTGATATTATAGAGTTTTTGTCTACATCATGAGCTCGAAAGAAAGCTAAGAGTATCGCGATGCTTGTCTAGGAGCCTGTCCGAGACAGATTGACCTACTGCGATCGCTAGTTCTCGGACAGGCTCCTGGCGTGGTACCATATCCTTCTATCCACCCTACCTATTCGAATAAGTCCCATTAAACCTAGCCTTCAATTGAGTGGATGCGCTTTAGAGAACAGATTCGCTAAATGTGTCTATTCGCCATGGTCCAACATGTGTTCCTAGTAAACTTAGGCTGGGAAGATGACTCAGCCCAGAGTTTTAGCGAAGAAAAGGATGTTGATGGTATTACTTGGGAAAGGTTCAGTACTAAGCAACAGGTGAATAAAATCAATGAATTATGGCCGTCAGCAAACTACCAACCGAAATAAACGTTCTTTTCAAGTAGACTTGCGCTCTAATATCCTGGTGTTGGTATCAGTATTTACCGATGCCCTCTCATGCAATAACCAGCGCAGATAATTCAAATATTAGCTGCACTTAGAATTAAGAGTTTTTAGCAATGAAAATTTTATATTATAACGAGATCAATCCCCGTAAAATTCCCGGTTTTACAAAAATGAAAGCTTATTTGGAAGCAGACAACTTTCGTTCGGCTGAGGTTAAGAAGGTTGGCAATAATCTTTACCGTGCGCGCTTGGATCGCAGCAACCGTTTATTGTTTGCGATTCATCATTACTTGGGAGAAACCTATGCTTTAGTATTGGAGTGTATTGAACAACATGCTTACGAAAAATCCCGTTTTCTCAATCGCGGAGTTAATATTGACGAGTCCAAAATACCAATTCTGCAATCTTTGGCTGAGGTAAAGCCCGAACCTCTCATTTATGTCAACCCGAAGCAAACCACTTTTAACTTACTCGACAAAGTCATCTCTTTTGATGAGGCTCAGCATAATGTCTATGCGCTACAGCCACCGCTAATCATTATTGGTTCGGCAGGTAGTGGAAAAACGGCTTTAACACTGGAGAAGATGAAAGAAACCGTGGGGGATGTTCTCTATGTGACTCACTCGTCATATCTTGTACGCAATTCGAGAGATCTCTACTACGGCGCGGGTTATAACAACGAAGATCAGCAAATCGATTTTTTGTCGTTTCAAGAATACTTAGAAAGCATTAAGATACCGGTAGGCAGGGAGATGCTGTTCAGGGAGTTTTCAATTTGGTTTAATCGCCGCCGTGTCACCAGCGGTATTAAAGATGCACATCAACTATTTGAAGAATTCAAGGGTGTCATTACTGGCCCTGCTGACTTGACATCCAATGCACCTTATCTCAATCGTGATGAGTATCTCGCTTTGGGAGTAAAGCAATCTATTTTTTCCCAAGAGGAACGGGAAAATGTTTATGATTTGTTTAGCAAGTACCTAGAAACTATGAAGCAACAAGGTTTTTTTGATTCAAATATTCTCAGCCATGAATATTTGACCGTAGTTGAACCACGATATGATTTTATTGTTATGGATGAGGTGCAAGATTTAACGAATATTCAAATGCAACTTATTTTGAAATCTTTGCGTGAGCCATCCGGCTTTATTCTCTGCGGTGATTCAAACCAAATCGTACACCCCAATTTTTTCTCTTGGTCTAAGGTTAAAAGTTTTTTCTACCAGCAAAAAAACACGACGCCACAAACAGACCTCATTCGCATTCTCAACACCAATTATCGCAATTCACCTGAAATAACAGAAATTGCCAACCGCGTACTGAAAATTAAAAGCGCGCGCTTTGGTTCTATTGACAAAGAAAGCAACTATCTGGTAGAGAGTAACGCACATAATACTGGAGAAGTCATTCTACTTAAGGATAGCGATGAAATAAAAGTTGAGCTCGATCGAAAAACCAAACAGTCAACCCGCTTTGCGGTTATCGTGATGCACCCAGATGACAAAGTCGCAGCAAAAATTTATTTTAACACCCCTCTCGTTTTCTCGGTACAAGAAGCGAAGGGATTAGAATACGAAAATATTGTACTTTATAATTTTACTTCGAATGAAGAAAAACGCTTCCGCGAAATCACGCGTGATGTTGCTCATGACGATTTACAGCAAGGACTAAAATATGCGCGGGTAAAAAACAAAAACGACAAATCACTAGAGATTTACAAGTTTCATATTAATGCACTGTATGTGGCAATCACGCGGGCGGTGCGTAATATCTATCTGATTGAGCAATCATGCAAACAACGACTATTTGATTTGCTCGATCTCAAACCCAATAAAAATGGACTGCAATTAGATAAGCAGGATTCTAGCCTGGATGAATGGCGGCAAGAAGCTCTTAGACTAGAACTGCAAGGCAAACAAGAGCAAGCCGAGACAATTCGTAGTCAAATTCTGAAACAAACTGTGGTGCCGTGGCAAGTACTACAAGGGGACGAGCTGGAACTACTCCAGCGAAAAGCCATTGATGAAAACAATAAAAAATCCAAACTTGCTTTATTTGAATATGCACTGGTATATCGTGATCAACACCGTTTAAACTTACTGATTAAATCTGCCTTTGCGCCCGCAAAAAATCCGAGTAAAGGGTTAAAATTATTAAACAAAAAATACTATATTGCCTATGAACTGAAACATACTGGCGGTGTATTGCGACAAACTGACTTATATGGCATCGACTTTCGTAATGTGTTTAATCAAACTCCGCTGATGATTGCCAGTCGCATGGGCAATGTGACCTTGACCAAGGAACTCATTGAGCGAGGAGCAAATACTGCGCTAATTAATAATTCCGGCTTCAACGCTTTTCAAGTCGCGCTGGAGCAGTCCTTGAGTGATCCTAAATACAGTCAAAACAAATTGGCAGCCGTTTATCGACTATTGGAGCCAGGCAGTATTGATATTCAGGTAGATGAACGCTTGATAAAAATTGACAACCACTCTATGGAGTTTTTAATGTTAAATCTGATGATGACGATGTTCTATACTCGACTTGGCAATAAAATCATTCGCACCGGAGGAGCATTTCAAAGCATTGATTTTGTCGAAGTATTAGCTCAATTTCCTGAGCATTTACTGCCTGCGCGACGAAAAAAACAACCCTACATATCCGGCATACTTTCAAAAAATGAACTCAATCGCGACGATAAATACAACCGAAAACTTTTTCTGCGCGTAAAACATGGCCACTACATTATGAACCCAGGCTTGAGCTTAAAAGTGGAAGATGAGTGGCTAAACATTTACGAATTGCTTTCATTCGATATGATTGCATATCAACATGACGATACGCCTTGCGATGATTATTGGAATAATTATGATTTCAATCTAGCACAGCAATACAGAATAGAAAAATTTAAACAGAAAATGATGACATATAATAAAAATAGCGAACTGGATGAAGTGGTTTAAACTGAGATTTCAATCAGAAACCTGTAATAATAACGGATATGCACCAAGTACATCATTCTAAAGAAGATAATGAAGCAAATAGTAATTTTGGCTTCAAGCTTTCCGCTTGGCATTGGGCACTTATAGAGCGCAGGTCCGAGCAGAGCAAGCCGCACTAAAGGGCTCTGACCCCTTAATACTGACCCCTTAATAGGAATTACCGATATTTTTAGCGGAGTAATTTTATGAACTTTGATCAGTGGTTAATGGAAAATGAGACTACAATACGCTTGAGCTTTTTTTTCGGTGTATTCTTCATCATGGCGATCTGGGAATTGAATCGTCCACGTCGTGCGCTAACGGTTTCTAAGTTTATGCGCTGGTCAAATAATCTTGGCTTAGTATTTCTCAATAGTATTATTTTACGTTTACTCTTTCCTGCTGCCGCAGTCGGTGTGGCAGCATTTGCTGTCGATAACGGTTGGGGACTGTTAAATTATTACCAACTGCCATTTATTTTCGCCGTTGTCTTAACGGTTATCGTTATGGACTTCATTATTTATCTGCAACATGTATTAGTGCATGCCGTACCTGCACTTTGGCGCTTGCATCGAGTCCATCACGCGGATGTGGATTATGATGTCACTACAGGGGCACGTTTTCATCCTTTAGAAATTATTCTTTCCATGTTAATAAAGTTCGCTACTATTATTGTGATCGGCGCGCCAGTGATTGCAGTGATTGTTTTTGAGGTTGTGTTGAATGCGATGGCGATGTTTAACCATAGCAATATCAAACTTCCCGGTGCGGCTGATCGTTTGATAAGAAAGCTATTGGTCACACCTGATATGCATCGAGTGCATCATTCTGAAGAAGATGATGAGGCAAATAGTAATTTTGGTTTCAATCTTTCCGTTTGGGATCGTATATTTGGTACTTATAGAGCGCAGCCCCGAGCAGGACAAAAAGACATGATTATTGGTATTCGTCACTATCGTGAAAATAAACAAGTGGTATGGCTAAGCGGCATGTTAACCCTTCCATTTAAAGGAAAAATAAATAATTACACGATTAATCGCCGAGAATGGAGTAATACGGATGAGAAAAAAAGTTAATAAACTGAAAATTATATCGAAAGCTTTTCGGGTCTGAGTCGCTTCAACAAGCTATCGACCCTATGACAAACTTAACTTGGCAAAGCAGAGTAATTTTTCCATCCGCCGTATGACGAAATATCTTCAGCGCCTTCTATGCCATAGCCCTCACAAACAAAGCCTGATACCCAGTGAGAATTTTCTAACTCTACTTGTCCAATCGCCAAGGGCTTGGGAATATTCTGCACGAAACTGCCAAATTCATTGGCTGGCACATGCCAGACTTCTACTTCGATTTGCACGCCATTGCATTCATCGCGAATGAGTCCAGGCCGATAAGGAGGGCCACCAGCAAGCGCATACATTCGATATTTTGCACTAGTCTTGGTCGTCGCATGTAGACTTGCTCCGCGCTCTAGCAATTGCCAGTTTAACGGATAAGCCGAAAGATGTGCGCCACAAACGGCGACTAAAATACTGTCTTCGAAGCGTGTTTCTGCATGATCATTATTAACTAAAGTTTGCATTGAAGCGCCAAGGGTAAGCATCTGACTCTGCTGCCAAAGATTTGCATAAGATAATAATTTTTGATCTAACATCCCTGGGGCAACTAAACTAATTCCCCACGGTAGTTGGTCATTGAGATAACCTGCAGGTATAGCAATAGATGCACAGTCTAACAAATTCATGAAATTAGTATAAAATCCCAGATTGCTATTCAGCTGAATCGGATTTTTATTAACTTCATCAATCGTATACAGCGTACCTGTTGTGGGGGTGAGCAAAAAATCGATATCATTAAATATGGCTTTGGCTTTTTGCTTGTAGTGTTGTAATTTATATTCTGCCTTAAAGGCATCTATTGCGGTTTTTTCCTTAGCACCACCAATAATACTTCTGATCACGGGTAGTAATTCACTCGCATGCTGACTGATCATATGCTCAATGGCGACATAACGTTCTGCCACCCACGGGCCTTCATAAAGCAATTTTGCGGAATCACTAAACACCGAAAAATCTATTTCCTTTTTAACACCACCTAGGGCACTCATTTTTTCAACCGACATTTGAAATAAATCTTGCGCTTGAGTATTTCCAAAAAAATTCAGTTGCTTATTTTCCGGCACCGCAAAAACAAACTCACCTTTCGGCAGCCCATAAAACCGGGCATTATTTGAAAAAGAGTTACTGCGCGCATAATCGTCTGCCACGTCATGCTGTGCGGCTTGGGTAAAAACGGCATGTGCATCATCTGTTGTTAAGGCAAAAATGCTGACACAATCTAAACTGCGGCAGGCAGGAACCACTCCGGTAGTGCTCAACAAACCTCGAGAGGGTTTCAAGCCTACAATATTATTAAATGCCGCAGGTACTCGCCCAGAACCCGCCGTGTCTGTCCCTAAAGAAAACGAAGCCAAGCCAAGCGCTACCGCAACCGCTGAACCAGAACTCGACCCCCCCGCCAAATAATCAGTATTGAAAGCATTTTTACAAGCCCCCCAAGGCTCAGGCGAACGCGTACCTACAAGCCCTGTGGCAAACTGATCCATATTAGTTTTACCAATAGGGATTGCACCTGCATTAAGCAAACACTTAACAACAAAGGCCGATTTTTCGGGCACATATTCATAGGCGGGACATGCAGCGGTGGTAGGAATACCGGCAAGATCAATATTATCTTTAATCGCAAATGGAATACCATAAAGTGGTTTTGTGGCCGGTGATTCATTTTCTAGAGCATCGAGATACCCCTGGATTTTCGATTTATTAAGCGCGGTAATCCAAATATTATGATCAGCATAATTTTCTCGCATAGAAATAATATGGTCGATAACATCCTCCGGTGTCAGAATTTTTTTTTGGTAAGCAGATAGCAATCCGCTAATCGTCATATCCATTATTATTCCTCTTGCAATACCATCAAAATTTGCCCTGCATTAACCTGCTTACCTTCTTGGCGGCGAATGGCATAAATACAGCCCGAAGAAGGCGCTAATACTTCGATTTCCATTTTCATAGACTCAAGAATCATGATAGGGTTTCCTGCGGCTACTTGCTCACCAGTGGCAACTAATATTTTCCATACACTGCCCGCTACCGGGCTTTCTATCACGATGCAGTCAGCAGGAATAACATCCTCTTCTGCGCAACCCGAACGACTATCTTGCTCTGTTGCAAAGTTCATTTGCCCCGAAGCAATCCAGTGCTGTAACTCTTGATCAAAGGCATTATTTCTTTGATTCACAAATTTATTAATGCCTGTTTCATTTTCGCTGAGAAACTTCAAATAGTCTTTCAGCTTGAAGGTCGTTTCAGTTATTTTTAGTGGATATTTCCCATTCGGAAATTTTTTCCGAATATCAATAAGCTCGCCAGCGCTGACTTCATAAAACCGAAGCTGATCAAAAAAACGTAACAACCAAGGGTTTTCAAATTCGGGGGTTTTTTTATAACGATTCCACATTTGCAAAGTCCGACCCACAAATTGATAACCGCCCGGCCCCTCCATACCATAAACACAGAGATAGGAGCCGCCGATTCCGACCGAGTTTTCTGCGGTCCATGTACGCGCTGGATTATATTTGGTAGTCACTAATCGATGTCTTGGGTCTAGCGGTGTAGCAACCGGCGCACCCAAATAGACATCACCTAAACCCATGACTACATAACTCGCATCAAATACAATATCTTTAACTGCTTGCACGGATTGCAAGCCATTTATACGCCGGATAAACTCGATATTGTCTGGGCACCACGGGGCTTCTTTGCGTACTGACTGCATGTATTTATCGACTGCAAATTTACATGCCTCGTCATTCCAACTCAGTGGTAAGTGCACCACTCTAGAAGGAACTTCAAGATCTACTATGTTTTTGAGTGCTGCTTCGAATTTTTTTAAACACTCGATTAAATCATTAAGGGCAATTCTTTCACATTGATAATGAACCTGTAATGACCTGATACCGGGTGTTAACTCAATTAACCAGTCTGCTTGAGTTTGTTGTAAGTGCAACATTAAAGCATGCACGCGAAATCTGAGTGCGATATCTAAAACAGTTTCACCATATTCTATTAATAAATATTTGTCTCCAGATGCGCGATATACAACTCGAACGCCATACACCGATTTTTCAATGCTTGCTATTATGGCTGAAGATATTTCACAGGAGGGGATTGTTTTAGTCATTGGCGCGAGCTGGCTAATCGCGTGGTTTTGCGCTTTTTCTAATGCAATGGCATCTTGCTGTGAAACCGCTATAAACTTGATTCTGTTTCCTGCTTTAAGCTGGCCTAACTTCCATAAGTCAGCAGATATAACCGTCGCTGGACAAACAAACCCTCCCAGTGAAGGCCCATCAGGCCCCAAAATTACTGGCATGTCTCCGGTAAAATCAACCGCACCCATCGCATAGGCATTGTCATGAATATTTGAAGGATGCATGCCCGCTTCGCCGCCATCACTACGCGCCCATTCAGGTTTTGGGCCGATAAGACGAACGCCTGTGCGACTAGAATTGTAATGCACTTCCCAGGTACTGCTAAAAAATATGTCTATATCTTTTGTGGTAAAAAAATCCGGTGCTCCATGCGGACCATAAATTACACGCAATTCCCATTCATTTTGATAACAGGGTTTAAGTGCCTGCGCGAGAGTACGAGACTCCACCCATGGCGCTACAGGCGTTAAGTGAAGCACATCACCTGCGCGCAATGCCCGGCCACTATGCCCGCCAAATTGACCCAGGGTAAATGTAGATTTTGAACCCAAATAGTCAGGGCATTGAATTCCTCCCTTAACGAGTAAATAAGCCCTACTACCCGCTTCGCCAACACTTTTTAGCGTTAATACTTGTCCTTTGTTAATCTGCTGCACCACCCAGAAATCTATAGGTTTGCCGTCAAGCTCCGCCGGTATTTCAGCGCCTGCTAAAACAACCTGCATAGCGCCATTGAATTTTAACCTAGGCCCGTTAATGGTGATTTCTAATCCTGCAGCATCCTCCGGGTTTTGCAATAATCGGTTGCCCAAGCGGAATGAAAAACTATCAAAGGGCCCAGAAGGCGGAACTCCTACATTCCAATAACCCGTACGTCCAGGGAAATCCTGTATGGTCGTCATTGTGCCTGCTGCTAGCACGTCGATACTACTGGATTGATAGACAAACCCATTGAGGAATCGGGTATACATATTTCCTTTAATAAATACATCATGATTTAGAATGCCTATGGCATAACCTAGATTGGTTTCCACTCCGTAAATATTGGTTTCTAATAGCGCTTGCAACAAGGCTAGTCTGGCTTTTTCTCGGGTGTCTTGTTTGACAATGACTTTTGCGAGCAAAGGGTCAAATAAGGCTGACACCTCAATACCTGATTCAATCCAATGATCGATTCTAAGAGTGGCGTTCAAACCCGTATTATCAGGGAACGCTACCTGACTTAATAAACCGGCAGAGGGTTGAAAAGCCTTATTCGGGTCTTCGGCATAAATACGTGCTTGAATTGAAACGCCGCAGGGGTTTATATTTTTTATTAGCTCAGCTAAAGAAGGCAATGTACCCGCTGCTTGTTTGACCATCCATTCAACCAAGTCCAGTCCATAGACTTCTTCGGTAACGCCGTGCTCTACTTGCAAGCGGGTATTTACTTCCAAAAAATAATATTCATCTGTGTGCTGGTCATAAACAAATTCAACCGTGCCCGCATTTCTATATTTTATGGCTTTGACTAATTGTACCGCCGTGCGATGCAAGGCTTTACGCGTTTTCTCGGAAATATTGGGCGCGGGGGTTTCTTCAATAATTTTTTGATGACGGCGTTGACTAGAGCAATCCCGTTCACCAATCGCAATGGCCTCCCCTTTGCCATCGCCAAAAATTTGCACCTCAATATGTCTAGCATACTCAATAAATTTTTCCAGAAATACGCCACTATTGGAAAAATTATTTTCGCTCAATCGCCTAACGGATGCGTAAGACTTAGTGAGATCCTCTTTATTCCAACACAATTGCATTCCGATTCCACCACCGCCCGCCGTACTTTTAAGCATAACGGGATAACCAATAGTCTCCGCCTCTTGCAGTGCGCGATCAACCGTATCGAGCAAATCGCTACCTGGAAGCAATGGAATCTTGTGGTTTTTTGCTAACTCCCGTGCTCTATGCTTAAGACCAAAGGCCTGCATCTGCTCTACCGTTGGCCCAATAAATACAATTCCCTGCTGCTCACAACGTCGCACAAAATCAAAGTTTTCACTTAGAAAACCATAACCCGGATGCACGGCTTGCGCACCCGTTTGCAAAATAATCTCAAACAGCTTGTCTTGATTAAGATAGGTTTCAGCGGCATTTCCTGCGCCAAGCGTTATCGCTTCATCGGCATGTAATACATGTAAAGAATTTTCATCAACTTCATTAAAAACAGCAATTGAATAAACTCCTAGTTTTTTTAAACTACGAATTATTCGCGTTGCTATAGCACCACGATTTGCAATAAGTACTTTGTTAAACATTAGATTCTCGTAAATTCAATTCCATAGAAAGACTTGAATCGGGCTTGGGTTATAGGCATTACAAGGGTTGTTTAATTGCGGACAGTTTGAGATCAGCACGATTACATCCATACAGGCTTTCAGCTCTACATACTTTCCGGGCGCTGAAATTCCATCTTCAAATGTTAAACCCCCATCCTTGGTCACGGGAACATTCATAAAAAAATTGATATTGTGCGTAATATCACGTTTACTCATTCCAAATATTTCATTCTCGGCAACAGCAAGCATCCAGCTATCACGGCAGGCATGCATACATTTTTTATCTAAGGCATAACGCACTGTATTGCTTTCCGTTGCACATGCACCAGCAATGGTATCGTGACGCCCACAGGTATCAGCGACGATTTCTAATAATGTATTTTGCTCATTAGATATTAACTGAGTACCTGCAGTCAGATAAATATTTCCCTGTTCACGAATCGTGTCCATCGAGCTATAGCGTTCCGATGGATTATCTGCGTTGTAAAACAAGGTGTCCGCCGCTTGGTTTCCCTCAAGATCAGTAATTCTAAACACCTGTCCTCTTTTGATAATTTTTATAAAATAATCACCCGCTAAAACCGTGTCGGTAAAAACGGCATTATCTGTATTTAACAAACTTTGCTTAATCATCTTAGGTTCTCACACTTGCATTGAATATTCGGTTATTCTCAAAGCCTCGAATATTTTCCTCTCTTGAGTTCATACAGAAATCATCCGATTCAACAATATCCGCTTTTCTAATCTGATAACTAATCGGCTTTCGAGGATAATCTGAATCAGGATTCAAGGGATGTGGGCAAGTATGGAAAAGCACTAAGGTATCCATTTCAAAACGCAGTTCTATAAAATCTCCGGCCTGACTATTTTCTGGCACATAAAGTAAGTCCCCATTTGAATCCACTTCGACTTTGCTAAATAAATTTAAATTCGACGCCATATCCTTTTTATTTAATCCATATTTTGTCAATTCAACCAAGAAACTATCATAACCATTTTGCTGCCATTGGTTTTTATATTCTTGATAAGACCTTTCACCCCATTTTTTTTTTACAATATCTTTTGTCGTATTTCCGCATATCGTTTCATGCCATCCCACAGAATCTTCAATAATCGAGCAAAATATTCTACCCATATCTGAATAAAGACAATTGCCTTTGCTGAGTTTGAATGTATGCTGGCACTTTAAGGTATCTGGCGCATTATATCTTTCAAGTAAATTCAACGGATTGAAAAACAACATTCCCACATTAGCCCCGCCTTGCTCATCAACAAGACGTAACACCATTCCTTTAGCCAATGAGAGTGACCAATGACAGCCACCCTCTATACGTTCTTCGACAATTATTTCATTATTATTGGATACATTTTGCATTATGCGCTGACTCCTACATCATTATTTTCTCGATTCTTTGGGAGAAGCTCTGGTAACGGATGCACTGGGGGTAATATTGCGGTAGACATTTGCAATGAACCAGTAATAACACCACGACAAGTCATCATTTTATTGGCAATCACATTGAGCAATACCGCTGGTCCTTGCACTAAGATTACTTCCATTGTCTGCGACTTCACCAAGTTAACATGCAGAGAACTGATGACTTCATCGGTGTATTCATGTTGCAAATCTGCAAGGTGTTTTTGGATCCCCGGCGTCGAGTGATCGTAAACAAGATT
>JALUUH010000027.1 GCA_027021445.1 Gammaproteobacteria bacterium | reverse complement strand
GACCATTTTATTACCAACTATGAAAACCAGTACAGCAAAGATGGCAAAGATCATCTTTTACTGATTAAAATCGGAGAAGTGAACCGCTTTGCCTTAATCAAAGGGAAAAAACAACCATGAACTTAACGTCCAAAATTTTATTTTTAATGGTATTTGTTTCTCTGTTGCCGGCGCAAAAAAACTGGCAGGCCATGTTTAAGGCCTATGCTCCCGGCATGGTTACCATTAATTATTATGAACAATTACTTTCCTATGAAGAAATTGAAGACAAAGAACGTGTAAAACGCTTTTTAACCGGCATTATTGTTGATGATCATGGTTTGATTTTAACCAGTTCGGCCATTTATCCGGCCCGGATTGAATTCACCGGTTCGGGCAACATGATGGCTTCGGCCAAGGTACCTACCGAAATTAAGGTAAAGTTTTCCAATGAGGTCGAGCTTCCGGCAAAATTTATTGGTAAAGATGACGATCTGGGCATTGCCTTCATTCGTTTAACGGATTCTGTAAAAACCGTTCCGGTCAAATTCAATCGGGTAAAACAACTGAGCATTGGACAGGAAATTTTCCTTTTCAGCCATTTACCCGAAACTTACGATTTTACACCGGTTCTGGTCAAACGAAGAATCAATGCCATTTCGCGGGATACAGAAGCACACTATTATTTTGAAAAGAATTTTCATTCCTTAATTAATTTTGGTTTGGCTATTGACGCAAAAGGCCGGGCAATCGGCTATTTCTACGGGGGGGATGTCAGGAATTCACGCGCTACGCCCTTTCCGGAATTGAGTAACAATGCCCTTTGTCAACTGGTTCTGTTCAACCAATTCGCCCTGCTGATCAAACAACCGCCTGTTTTTAAACACAAACAAACGGTACGTAAAAAATGGCTGGGCATTTACATGCAACCATTTACCAGAGACCTGGCGCGCTACTTCGGACATCCGGAAGTGCAGGGCATTCTTGTTAACACCATTATTAAAAACTCACCGGCAGAATCTGCCGGTCTGCTGCCCGGTGATGTGATTACAAAAATTAACGATCAACCGCTTAAGGCCGAAAAAGACAGCGATTTAAAAACATTAAGACAAATAATCCGAAATCAACAAGCTGACACCGTGGTGCTTGAAATTTTCAGAAAAAACCATTTCATTCTAAAAAAGGTAAATTTACGCGGTTCGCCCTTTAGCCAGTTCATGGCCGAAGAAGTGGCCAATCCCGACCTTGGATTTAGCGTTAAAGAATTGACCCGCGATGTGATTTTAAATCAGAATTTTGAGCCGGACGTACAGGGAGTGTGGGTCAGTCGGGTAGAACGGGCCGGCTGGGCTGATATTGCCGGACTTCAAATCGGAGATTTAATTAAATCCATTGACGATGTTAAAATTCATTCCATTGCCGACATCAAACAGGTGTTTAAACAGATCAAAATCAACAAGCCGCAATACGTCAAATTATTTGTGCAACACAACAGCAGCACACGCTTTTTGTTCATTAAAACCAATTACAAAAACAATCGGGGAGACGAGTAATGGATCTGTTAAAAATGATTTTTGACAAACAATACGAACTCAATAAACGCATTTTAAAAGAACGGCACGGCCAGGACTATGACCGTTTGTGTGATCAAAACCTGAACGATGAGCAAACCGTTGCCGAACGCGTTAAATGGCTATTAAATTACAACCGCGCCCAGATACATGAGTCTATTGAATTGGAAGATTCGCTGCCCTGGAAATGGTGGAAGGACATGAAAGACATTGACTGGGACAACATTCGCGTTGAGCTGATTGACGAATTGCATTTTTGGGTTAGCAAGTGCCAACTGGTTGGCCTCGATCCGCAAAAATTAACCGAGCTGTACCTGAAAAAAAATCAATTGAATCAGATTCGCCAGGACAAAGGTTATGGCTCCACTTATTCCAAATATGATGAAAACGGTGTGGAAGATAATAAAAGAATGGACGAAATCATCAAAGGCAAAAAGGAAGAATAATTTAAATGTCCAAAAACCATGCTGTTGCAGGGTGTTTTATTGCTTGAAAATTTGAATGAAACCTCACCCCCTCGGTCCCCCTCTCCAAAAAATTTCTTATCTTTGCCCATAAGTGGCTCTGGACACGGACACTGCCTTTGCCTTTACGGAAAATTAAAAATTTGATAAAATCTCGCTATCGGTTCAAAAACCTTCATCCCAACCCACATCGTCTTAACACCTGGTGGACCATCTTTTTTCCTTCCCAAATATCCTCCCAATTGCGCGATCATGTCTCGGGCTTCACTTATCGTTGGCGGTTTCCTGGGTATCTTTTTTCCTTCGTTTATATAAATTACAAGACTCTTCCATTCATATTCTTCCAAAACATCCGTACATGGGGCATTGGGATGCTCCCTGGCATACATCGTGATATAAAATATGCGCCAGGCAATCACTAAATCGATTGCCAAGGCCGATTCTAAATTCTCTATATGACCCAATTGACGAGCTTCGATTTTACAGCCCGATTTTAATACTTTATGATATGTCTCAATCCCCCAACGATAACTATACCAGGTGAGTTTCTCCAAGGCAGAATCTTTATCGGTTACAGGCAAACTGGTTAACAAATGCCATCTTATTCTATCTTTTCCATCATAATTCTCTTCCTCTGCTAATATTCCCCATAATTCTACCTCGCCTAAGCCGCGCTTTCGCTTCGGGGGCTTTAGTTTCAATTTCGAGTAATAAACTCTTAACTGAGCCTCTCGCGAAGGCTTGCGTGCTCTTTTGGGAATTTTTATTTGAACAGTTACTTGCTTGCCTTTGCCTCGCAAATAATCCCAAATCTGAATATTGTCATCGGCATGCTTTCGATTTTGAACCGCTCTTATTAATATATCCGCTCCTTGCTCGGTATCTTTTACCAATCTGAATAATTCATATATGTCGGATTCTCTATCTCCGATACTTACAATCTTTTTATCCGGAAATAATTGCTTTATCCGACTGGCCGACTCGTAACTCTTTAACCATTTGTTACTCTCTTTCTCTTCTATAGGTAAATCATACCTCTTATGACGCTTACCAAAATCTTCCTTCTTTCTTGACCAATACTGAACATCAATTAAGCCTAAGGGCGTCCCGGATAAGTTGAAAGCCATGGTATCGTGTAATAAAGCCCCTTTCCTGCCTTCCTTTTTATGCCCGATTGGGCCTAAGCCCTGACTCCTATTCTGCGCGCTATAACTTATTTCCGTTGTATCCTGAACCGCTAACACAACCGATTCTTTCTTGATCCTCTCAAGGCTACTTCGATAGTGCTGTTCCAATAACTTTTCCAAGGTATGTTCCTTCTTTGATAAAAAACGATAGGTGGCTTTTGACTTTGAACGACTCCGACATATCTGCGGTATACTGCCACCAGGATTAATATAAAAATCTTTTACTATTGTTATCAATCGCTGCTCTAAACGCTTATCCGATAAATCAACACCGCCAAATTCTTCATAAATCCATTTGTGCTCCAATAGCTTTGGCTTATATGCGCCATCACTTAAACGACTTAAAGCATCCTTCGTCAATGGATACAGGTAGATTAATTTCTCGGACTTTTTAACCTTACCATGGCGATCGTTACGCCCGCGACCTTTGCTTT